>JACZVC010000003.1 GCA_022572885.1 Pseudomonadota bacterium
TAAGACGCCCCTCTCCTGGGCGGGGATACCATGTGGTAATCACATCTCCATTTGTGTCCGTGAAAGTAATTTCGACTTTGCTCGAATCGGGATTATCCTCCCCGACTTGAACGACAAAGTAGTCCACCCGGGCTCCTACATGATGCGTTCTTTTCATCATTAAGGTCATTGGTTGACCAAGCGGTACACATCACCGTCTCTCTCGATGCTGAGCGCTCCTGCCTGACCGGCGTACTTGGGGTTTTTCAGATCCGACAGGGCAGTGAGTACCGTCGAGCGTGTCACGCTCAACTGCTCGGCGATCTTGTCGATCTGCCCGACCGTCACGACACCGGCCCTTTCGAACTTGCCCCGAAGCATCGCCTTTGCGCCTTTCGGGTGGCCATTGTCCTTGGCTGACTTGGCTTTGGTCGCCTGGCCATTGGCCTGCTCAGCGAATAGTTTCTCCAGTTCGGCCTTCGGTGCCTTCGTGCGAAACATCACACCGGCCGCCCGTAGGGCTTCGTGCAGTTGTACCTTCGTCATCGCTTTCATTGCTTTCATCATCTTTCTCCTCTGCTTTGTGCTTAGGTGGGTTTCTCAGACCATATGTAGCTGAGTAAGCTTAGGATATGACACTTTCAGATGAAAATAAAGGGGAACGAGAAAGGAGATTCAAAGGAGAAAGTCGGGGCCCGCCCCTCTGACGGGTGAGGACGGGCCCCGAAGTGCAGCCGTGCAAGCGCAGGTTTGTTTTGTACGCATCGGGCATCCACCCACGCTTGCTATGTACGACCGGCCGCTTGGCCGTTGAAGTGCGAATGCCCGTCAGCGTTACTTTATGCGCCCCATTTGACCGCTTCGATGACGGCGGCTGCAACGTCATGTCGCAAGATGAGGTCGTTCCATTGCCGCAGTCTGATGGCGGCCATGTCGCGCTCGAACAGATTCGTGTCGACGCCGTCGATCTTCACGGTCGCCGCGTTGGTGCGATCGACGCTGACTTGCGGAACATCACCAATGACGACCTCGGAGGCATCGACCAAGATGACTTTTGATTCATCGCTACCGCCGCCCAGATCGTTCGGAATGTTGTTGGTTTCAAAAAACCTGCGGCCATTGATGGTCCCGGACTGGCGCATCTCGGTGCCGAAGACGCCCCGGTCTTCGGTGTCGCGCAGATCACGCAAGAACAATCTGGAGCGCGGTGACATGATCCAGACAGGGGACCGCATCGGTACGTCAGCGCTGAGCAACAGCTCTTCGGCTTTACGCAAGTCCGCCTGCACCTCGGTCAGCGTAGCTGATCCGCCTGCCTGTGTAGCATTGAACACGTTGGCATCGATCGCCCAATCGGTGATGCCGCGCGGTTCGCTTTCGGTGCCGGAGCCGAACAAGAAGGCCTTGTCCTCCGCGGTGCCGATTGAAGCGAGCATATCGTCGAGCAGTATGGCGTCCACATCCACGGCGAACTTGCCGAGTTCTGACGTCAGCACAACCAGCGTTGCCAACTTATGCGCAACGAGCGAGATCGCGCCGACTTTCATCTGGCTGGACGGGATACTCTTGCCTTCGCCCACATAGGCACTGGAGACTCCGCTGGTGATCTTCGGTGTTCGTAATGTGCCTCGGGGAATCGGGACGAGGCGGGGGCCGATCTGGCGCACTACCGAGAACGGCGACAGCAATTCTATGACGTCGGCTGCCATTTCATCCAAAATCAACAGCCCGCCGCCCTCGGCAGAACCTGCGGATTGGGCGGCTTTGTAGTGGGACTCAATATCGAGCGTGCGCGCCATCTCCAGTTCTCGGGTTTGGTCACCGCCACCCGTTAGGGCACAAAGGCCGAGCCGGGCGAAGACTCGTGCCGCCTCCGGCATTTCCTGTTGTCGTCCCCGAACACGATCATCATGACGATTCGACAGAATGGTTTGTGTGTACGATCCGGGGCCGGGGCCCTCGTCCCGCATCCGACCGATCTCCGACCGGATGGCGGGTCCGAGCCCAGCCTTCAGGGAACTCTCAATCAAAGGCACGAGCAACCGGCGTAGGTCGGCCTTTTGTTTGGCAGTAAGCATTTTCACTCTCCTTAATGTAAGACTCGTGGCTGTTGCACGGGCCCTGTAGCACTCATGTTTGGTTGTTCATGCAAGGTCTCCTGCACGAGCGCCCGTAGATCCATACCTTCGAGCGCCTCCTGCACGAGAGCCTGCAAGTCAGTGCGTTCCAATTCCTTGCGGATCAGTTGCCGCAGACGACGCCGCACCAATTCATCTTTACGCATGTCAATCCCACCTCCATCGGGGTTAACGACGTATCAACTACTTACATGGGAGGACCGGGGCTTCGACCTGTACGCGAATTCGTCAGCGTCTCCAGGCCGTTCGGTTCTTGGCGGGAACTGCCGGAATCACTGTCGCCGGAATGGGATCATCGGCGAGTGGTGGTGGCGTTGCGTCCGCACAATCTAATCCTATGATGCTACAGGTCGGCAGGGCAAGGGGGTGTCATGCGAAATAACTGACGGTCATAGATGCCTACGTTCGTTCACTTCAGTGGGTCGTTTGTAGGCGTGGGCGGAAATCGGCCTGGTCCGCGACTAGCTAGACCAATGTTTGCCATCTCGGGGTCAGAGACAAACTCAAGACCATGATCAGTCGGGTCAATCCGTAGTCCCGTTTCGTAAGTGTTGCGGACAAAATACGACTGGCCCAATGACGCCGTTTCACTCAGCAGCTCAAGCACTAACCGTTCACTAACCTCTCGTTCACTAGCCTCTCGTTCACCGATATCACTTGCAGATGCCTGGGCCTCGATTTTGACGGCACCCATTGTGCTCCTAAAATCTATCGGGCCAATCACGACCCCCTCGTCAGTCAGCAGCAATAGCGTTATGGTGGCGTTGCGTCCCCGACTATCCTCGACATCGATAACGCCGATATTCTCACTGTCGATACGTAGTGAGACGGTAGTGCGGGCATCGACAAGTCCCTGCCCTTCGGTGATTTTGTCGATCTTACCTATCTCGCCTAGGGCCGTCCACGTCTTCCCGTCGTGTGTGATTTGATGCCCTTCCGGGCCGCTCCATAAATTCACTGTTCCGGACAGGAACTCAAACTCGCCGAGAAAGGCGATAACGATTTTATCCTTTTCCAGTTCGTCAAGAACGGCTTGCAAGAGATTGCGCATCAGACCTCCACAGGTAATCAATTGGCAGGAGAAGCCTATGATGGTTCGAGTCGGTAGGGCAATGGCGAATTTTACGAGACAAACGCTGTCCGCTTTACGCCTAAAAGCTGCCGTTGCGCTAGAATGAGGCTCAGCGGCCGCTTGTGACTGCGATTTCAACCGGTCGATGCAACACTTTATCGAAAACGCGGAAGATGGCGTGTATGCCAATGAATCAAAGGACTCGTCGAGGTTTCATGGCGGCAGAGAAAGCGGAGTTGTGGAACCGCTGGAATCGAGTAGGGGCGCTGAAGTCGATTGGGCGAGGATTTGGCGAACCTTCATCGTCTGTTGATCACCAGTTGGTCGCGCACGGGGGGATCGAAACCCCAGTAGAGAGGATTAACGCATGTGTTGCATCGACCGGTTGAAATCGCAACCCAAAGCGGCCATTCCCGGTCGCTTGAAAAAGTCCAGATCATGATTACCGACTGGACAAACTGTCCATTTATACTATGCTTAGGACGTATCACCGACAAAGCCAAACCCACTGAAAAACGGGGACGGAAAGCCACGGGTCCTCGCTTCCTCCGAGAAGCCAAGGAACGACTCCCCGAAGGACCCAAGATCGCCGGGCTGCCAAAGCAATCGAAGCAACTTGACAGTGGTCGTTATAGCAGGTGAGCCATGCTACCTCAGACTTCACCAGGGCATTTCTGGACCCATTGCCAAAACCGAGCGGTGCTTCTTTAATCCGCCGCACACTCGCCGTAGTAGGTTTGTGTTTGACGTCACTGTCGGCGGAAGCGACGAGGATTACCAAATGAAAAAATCTTTATTAATACAGACTATATCTCTATGTTTTTCGATTCTTTTTCTTTCTTTCACGACGCTATATGCCCAATCCCAAAAAGAGTTTAAAACGTACGAAGGACATAAACAGCAGTTCCTTATAGATATACCAGAGGGGTGGTTCGTGCATGATCAATGGGAGGCTATTACAGGTATGTCAAGTCCAACTGGGATGGTTTTTTTCACGAAAGAGAATATAGCCAAGATCAAGATGAGTGCCGAGACCGAGGAGGAGCTCCTTGCTGGACTTGAAGCCATGGCAAGAATTGATATTGGAGATATGCCATCATTCTTTGTTGATAGACATCCGAAGAATAAAAGAATGAGTTGCGGTCATTTTGAAAAGAAAGAAACAAAATCAGTAACAAAAATGCTTAAGAAAGACAGTATGTTTGACCGCGATCGGAAGGTTATAAGCCCCTTGACAGCAACCCCGATTTCATTTGGAGGATGTAAAGGAATTAGATTAAAGGGAGAGACTGAGAAACAAAATGGCACTAGATGGGTTATGGACGTACACGCAGTTTCAGACGGAGAAATCCTGTACCTATTTTCTTTAAGGAATATTAAGGAGAATTATGAGAAAAATCTAAGCGTCTACGAAAAAGCAATGTCTACAGTAAAATTGACTTCGGGTGAAGGATAGGAAATTCTATCGCGCTGTCGGAGCCGGGCGCGAGTCGAAACGGCCTCGAATCCTTGCGGCGATACCGGACGTCGGGGGAAGGGGCTCTGTATCATACGTAAGAGAAGCTGTTTACGATCTTTAGCGGTTTAACCACTAACAAAGCCCCGCCCTTGTGGCGGGGTTTTCTCAAGGTCCGGTTTTGGCCGTTTGCTGCCGGTCATCTTGGTCAGTTCAATGGCGTTTGAATGTCTGCTAACGGCGAAAGCAGCCTGTCGAGCCGGCCCCGGCCTAATACCATTCCGAATCGTCGGATCGGAACGCATCACGCAGGCTCTCGACCGGCTCCCAGCCTTCGGCAAGTTCGTCATCCCATTGTGGCCCATCGTGGTAGCGAAACTCGGGGTCCATCCCCATCCCTGCCAGGCTATCCAACGGGGCGGGTTCCCCATGGCTAGTATGTCGGGCAGGCCTGGTCCGTCGGGTAGGGCTCGAATCCTGCGGCGGAATCCGGCGGGTCCGTATCAATGGCACGTCGATGCCGAGCGCATCCGCCAGCAGCCGCAATGAATGGCGGACGGTCTCATCTGTCGAGGTCCACTTCGCCCGCAACCAGTCGGAGATGGACATGTCGGGATTCAAACGGGAGGGCGATGACGGGAGGTAGCGGTCACACTTCAGACCCGCGCTGAAGAATTGCTGCCTCCGGAGTTTCTGATACCGCTCCTCGAGTGGGCGGGGTAGCGCCCCGGTCTGCCGCAGTTGGTCCAGCACGTCAAACTCTTCACTGCGCCGCATGATTGTCTCTCCCCGATGTATCTGTATCTACCATGCCATACGGAGGCGGCGATCATCCTCTGGCCAGCGTTCGGCCTCTGCCTGCGCCATGAACCTTTCGGCTTGTTCTTTGATGATGTTGTAGTGTTCCGTATCTTCGGCGTCCAGCACTTCCCCACGCTGTATGCGATCTATCGCATCCATCAACCATTCCAGATGACTGTCGCAAACGAATGGCAACCACGCCGACTTGCCGGGCTTGTTGGACTTGCCCTTGTCCCTGGCTCCGGGCCACTTCATTAGATCGCTCATTGCAACAACCGGCTCAATGCTCGTTCGGTCGCGTTGGCAATTCGCACGACAGTATCGGCGTCTACCACTTTACCGGCAGCCAGCGCATGGGCTAGCGATTCCTGCTCCATGATGAGGAGCGCCGCACCAACTAGTCGGGTTCTCGTGATCGGGTTCTCAGGGTCATCCACTTGCTTGGACAAGTCACGTATCAAGCCCATCAAGCGCTTCGCCGGTGCCGACCGTCCATCAACATGATGTGGCAAGATACGCCGACACAAGGCAGACGTTGACCGGTCAACATCGTTGGAGCCACGGGACGAATCCGAGACTATGTTGTCTGGAGCGGCAAACGAACAAGTCTCATCCCTGGCTCCATTCTGGCCGTTCCCCGTCTTGCTTCTGCGCTGCATCATGACGGAATCCTATGACCCTTCCGGCGGCTTGGGCAAGGGATAAGCGCGTTTCTATGAGTTTTCGCACTCCATGTGCCATGCTGGGGCATGTTGTAAGCCAAGTATTACGCGGTGTCCATGATGACGAGACACACTGACTGAGACGACATTCGCAGAAGGTGTTTGAGTTTTCTAGCGGCAGATTGGTGTGATCCGGCCGGATCCCGGCACACATAGGCAGGTGGATGAGGAAAAAGGACTTGACGGTCCAATCTTTAATGGCCGGCCAAATTCGGCAACAAGATACTTTCACAATATCCCTTCCATCTAGGATGCTCCCGACACAATCTTCATGAAGGATGGACCATACATGGATGGACTACAGATACGATGCTGAGGAAGCTGTCATTGGAGACCAGTATGGACTCCCTACTCGGACTTCTTAGGCAGCCACCAACTCCAATTGCCCTGGAGAGAATCTTTCCCCTTATGCTTCGCGACGATCTCTAGGCGGCGTACTTAGAGTGCTAGAATTACGACGTGCGTAATCAGGGTGACTTAGTTGGCGACAGGATTGAGGATGAAATGTAATGTGTGCGATTGACTGGGGCTTTGTTGCTGCGTGGGTCGGTGCACTTGCCACAGCAGGACTATTGATTGCTGCGATCTACGGTTTGGGCGTCTGGAAATCGCAATTCATTAAAACACGAGATCATGATCTAGCGCTCCGAATTCTGCATGCAATCAGCAATAGTCACATCGTATTTGATGAACTTCGGACACCCTACGCATTGTTTTCGGACAGTGATGTACAAGTCGAGCCACCGGAAGGAGATGGGCCGGACCCACTTTATGAGTACCGAAAGATGTTTGCACGGTACAAGGCGAGGAGCATGCACGTTTTCGCTGTCAGGAAGGAACGGACTGCACTGATACTTGAAGCCTTGGAGCTTTGGGAGGACGGAGATTATGTAGTTCGTCTAGGTGAACTAATCAATCTGCTCGCTCCTATGGAAGACTCTGTACTCGCGGAGGCAGAAAACTATGTCGATAGCCTACGGCCTGATTTGGAAGACGTTGCAGTAGAATTTGATCGGAATATTCTCTACTCGCCGCTTGATGCAGAAACACCGGACCCGACAAATGATGCGTATCAAACTGCTAAGACCAATATCTTGAATCATCTACGTCCGAAAATACGAATGGAGTAAGTGTTTACTGAAATGCGGGCGTCGTATAATGGCATTACCTTAGCTTCCCATGCTAATGACGACGGTTCGATTCCGTTCGCCCGCTCAATAAAAAGGGCACTGTTAAAGTGCCCTAAAACGATCACGTGATGTAATTATTTGCCACTAGCCCACCTCCAGATCGCACGAACCACCCATTGCAGAATAAACAAAGAGCCTATAACCGCCGCCGACAACAACATGCTGCCGACAAAATACGCCACCCAAAAAGTCCACGACTCATAAATGTATCTTACTTGCGATAGCTGGTGAGCGCTTTGAAGAACGAACCATACCACCGTTAAGATTACCCAAGCCTTCATCCAGTTCCTCAGCGGTTTGATATGGTCAACCTCATATCCCGCTGGAGCGCGCTGGCGGTCCTGCTTTGCCAGGAATTTCTTTCTAACTTCTGGATCGCGCTTCTTCGTCATATTTGATTCCTCTTATGTGGCTACTGCCCATCATTGGGGGTATCGCGCCCATCCTGCCCCGGGTATTGCACGACTTTTTCAGCCAACGCAGGCAAGTTCAGCGCTTTCGCTTCTTTCGCTTCCTGAACAAGTCATCGGACCTTACCGCCACTGCCCGTTCCAGGTTCCAGCGTCTAGTCTCTCGCTCTTGTTCGACCCTTTTTTCCAGCCCGTCGTCGGATGGCCAAATCACCTTCATCTCGACTGTGTGCCCCTTAGTCAGTTCGTCCCAGATGAAATCCATGAGTTTGTTGTGGTTCTCCATGTCGTCCAAGTCCTCCATGAACATCACACTTACGTTTACATCATCAAAATTGGCCACAAGCGGGGAACCTTCCTTGACCTTCACTTCAATGGTTGCGTGAACGTCCGATGATACGGCTGCAGTTTTGTCTCTTGTACGCAACAGATGACCTTTAGGAAGCCGACGAACCTCATCTTCAGGAAGCGGATCAGCGAACCACATATCTGTAGTCACCCAGATCGGATACTTCTTCGTTCTCGTGACCATCTGTCTACCTCCCTCACCACCAGCCAATCACAGCAACCGGGCCATGGCCTTCCAATCATGACCATGAACGGGACCGACTACCATGCCCTCCATGGCCTATCTATCCTCTATCCTTTGCTCGGGAACCGAGTCACCTAACCGGCCCCATCCACCTACCCCCTTACCGTCTCCCGCCGTATTACTAATGGCATTTGGTCAATTCCTTTCAATAACATGAGGTTCTCGTCGATTTCCGGATTCTCTCCGTACGTCAAAATCCCATTAGTTATTTATTATCTTTAGGTAGTTCGTCACAGCCTAAACAAGTCCGAGATGCAGTTCCGCCGACACCCTCCTAAGACCATAAATAACTAATGGAGTTTGCTACGATTCGCCGGGTTGTATGACCACGGTCCCTTAATCGGGCAGGTGAAGCCGTCATTGTGTTTTTGATACGTCTCGTCCATGACCTGCCAGAGTTCCTCAGCATGACTATCCTGTACGATGAAGCTGTCATGAACCGGAATGATCGGGACACCCCGTTTCGTGAAATGCCAAACGACATCGAGTGCGATACGGGCATCCTTGTTCATCAACTTCATTCCGATGTCGGAGCCAAAGTAGTGTGCGATCGGAGAGTGCGCTTTTGCAAACGCCTCGATAAGCACTCGGGCCTTGCTGATGCCGAGACGGCGGAGATATCGGCTCTCGGCATAGTGTTTGTACAGCCACTCGTTGACACTGCTCTGGGCCGTGTTAACTGAGGGCGAGTCGAGCAGAGCAAGCAGCGCTGTCTTGAACAACGGCCGGGAGCGTCTGCGGGCTTCTTCGCTCCATCCGAAACCTCCGGGAATCCTGTCGATGGCATCGCTGTATGGATCACCTTCGTACTGCTTACCCTCGGCGGCATATAGCATTCGTGGATGGAGCCCCGAGTAATCCAACTCCACAACAGGTTGCCCGTCAATCGTGATGGTATGACGGTCTGTCTTCGATAACCCTTGCGCGTGTCGGTAGCCACAACTGTGCAGACGGCCGTAGTGGTCAAAGTCGCCGATGAAGATGGCCTTCATGGCCGTATGCAGCTCGTAACACACGCCATTGTCATAGTAGGCGATGCGTGCATCCCCGTTGATCGCATTGGCACGGGCTAGCTTCTTGCGCCACCCTCGCGTCAACGGAGTTTCCTCATATAGGAGAAGTTTGAGTCCGCCCCGACGTTGTGCTCGCCGCTTTGCGTCCCCAGTTAGATCGCGATTTCGCGCGGCTCGCAATTCAACCAGCTTGGCTGGAGGCCTCACTACAACCTCACGGCACAATTCCGGATGATCCGCTAGCAGAGCGGGCGCCGCCCAAATTCGTGTCTTCCTTCCCTTGTGCTCGAAATGCGATCCTTTTTTCATGTTGATTAATCCTTCGTCATGCAGGTACTTCGTCAATCTGAGGACACGACTTGTCGGGTACTCGTATTCGGCCGGTTGATGCCAGTCGTTGTCGTTCAGCGAAATCACGACCGGCCGTGGCCGTTCGGATCGTTCGGCAGCAATCAGGTTGGCAAGCAGGATGGAGAGGTCGCGTATCCACAAGTCGCGCCGGTAGATTCTTTGACCATGCAGAAGCCGGTTCAGCACTCCCTCTACTGTGACGGGCTCCGGCAGGCTGATCGTCGGGTTGAACCAGAGAGGATTGCGGTTCAGCCATCTTCCATTTTTCTCGCGTGGAATCCGATCTCGCTTCGCATTGGCCTTGACACCTTCGGTAAGCCTTCTTTTCCTTTCACCTGTATAATAAGCCATCGGTCTCTTGCTCCGTACTTGATTCCGGTACGGCGTCCCGCTCAGTGACGGGCGGGGTGCCACTTTCAACCTTTCTGCATCCACTCAGTCCTATTTTACATTACGCGTCGATTTTCCTGCTTTACTACCGATTGTCGGGCCCTGGGCGACACCCATATCACGCCGGGATCGCGATCATCGGACCTCCGGCCGATCCTGCACGCCTATCCTATTGAACGGATGGTGAGCTCGGCGCATTCTGTGCCGGCACGATGCCAAGCTCCCGAAGCAGCTCTCGCATCGCGGTTTCGGGCGATTCTCCCGTCGCGCGCCTGAACGCAAACACCAGTGGCGGGCCTAACAGCTTGACGAGTTGGCGCTCTTGCGCATGAGCGGCACCGTCTTGCGCTTCCACGAGCAGGCAGAGAAGTATCTCCAAATAGGAAAGCCCGTAGTTCTTGGCGAGTGTTTCGAGCGTGGGTCGGATCAGCTGGCGCGGCCCGTCCAGCGCGGCAAGGAACTTTGCAACTGCCGATGCCTCGGCCTTGTCTGAGCCGCGCGGAAACTTGGTCCGTATCATCGTAGCTCCGTTGTCGGGTGCGGTTTCATTCTTGCGTCGCATGTAGTCCTCCTTGCCTGAGGTAGGTGATCACGGCCGAGACGCGTGACTGAGCGTCGTCCGCGTCCTCTGGCTCTGGCGGCGCAACCAGCATCTTGTTCACCTGCTCCTTCTGTGATCGCGGTGCATGACACAACAGTTCAACCAAGGCCACCTGTTGTGAGTCATCGACCAATACCAGCCAATTCGGCTGTGATTTGCCCATCATTGCGTTCCTATACAATCGTTTAACGATGCTAGACGCATATAGATTGAGGAGGCTGTGTCCACCGGCGGCCGCGATTTCCAGCGCTCGCCGCGCCAGCGATTGTCCGCGTACATCGAGCAGATCCGGCACCGGTATCGCAGACGACAGGTTTTCGGCCGGCGGGCAACGCGGCAGCGCTTGACCTCTGAAATGCTCGCAGACAGCCAGCAGGTGCGATGCGGTTCGCGCCGCCAAGCCGCTAACCAGTCCGGCCACCGCCTGGTTGCCGGTGGGAATAATCAATTCGCGGTCGCCACCGCGGGCCGCCAGCAAGGATGGCAACAGACCGCGAACCGGGTTGATCGAACCATCCAGCGATAACTCCCCATACAGCTCATAGTTGGGCAGATCGCTGGCCGGTAACTGCTTGGTCGCCGCAAGGATGGCTATCGCGATCGGGAGATCGAAGCGGCCACCTTGTTTGGGCAAGTCGGCCGGCGCCAGGTTGACCGTAATCCTGCTTACCGGCACCTCGAAACCGGCGCTTTTCAACGCCGACCGCACCCGGTCCTTGCTCTCCCTGACTGCCGTCTCCGGCAGACCGACGATATTGAGCGTCGGCAAACCACCGGACAGGAATACTTCCACTTTGACCGGTGGTGAATTCAGCCCTTCCAGGCCACGACAATAAATGACAGCCAGATCCACCCGTCAGAGTCTAGGCAAACCCCGGATCGAATTAGCGGTCAATAACGGGTGGAATTGTTCAGTTAACACTGCAATTTCTTTAGGATGCTTTCTCCAGTGTCGCCAGCCTTTCCTCCAGCGCTTTCAATTTTTCACGGGTGCGCGCCAGAACGCCCTGTTGCACCTCGAATTCCTCGCGAGTCACCAGGTCCAGGCGTTCGAGCCCGCCGCGTAGTACGCCGCGAAAATTTTGTTCCATATCGCTTTGCAGGTGCCGCAGGCTTGCTGGCACCGCCTCGGACATTCGCCGCGCGAGGTCGTCTATGATTTTGGGATCCATGGTTTTACCCCGGTTTGTAGTAGCTCCCGGCGCCATTTTCCAGCGCCGAGGTGAGTGTTAGACTGCTCCGGGTATTGAGGCGGAGCAGTCTGAATGAAAATGGTAACAGCCATTATCAAGCCATTTAAGCTCGATGATGTGCGCGAAGCGCTGGCGGAGGTTGGAGTTCAGGGTATTACTGTGACGGAGGTCAAGGGTTTCGGCCGCCAGAAAGGCCATACTGAGCTTTACCGTGGCGCCGAGTATGTCGTTGATTTTCTACCGAAAATGAAGATCGAACTGGCGGTATCGGCGGATTTGCTGGAACAGGTCGTTGAGGCCATCACCAGTGTCGCACGGACAGGAAAAATCGGTGACGGAAAAATATTTGTCACCGATTTGGAGCAGGCGATACGCATCAGGACCGGTGAAACAGGCGAGGAAGCGCTGTAACCGGCTCCGGGAGGCGACAGGAACGATGAAAAAACTGGCTATAATTCTGCTTGGATTGAGCGTTTCGATCGGCGCCAGTGCTGCGATCTGGATGTGGACCGACGCTGACGGCGTAATTCACTACAGCGATTACCCGGCAGTTGAAGACGCGGTGCTGTTAGACATCGAATCCAAACCCACCGACCGGGCTGCCATTGCCGAGCAACGCAGGGAAACCATTGCCCTGGAGCGTGAACGGCAAAAAGGCGAGCGTCTGCGTCGGAAGGCGGATACCGAGGAAAGCGCGCTGCAAAAGGAAGATCGTCAAACGGCCAAGGCAAATTGCGAAAAGGCACGGGAAATTTATGACACCTACTACAATGCGCCACGGCTGTACAAGCCGACCGCTGACGGTGGCCGTGAATACCTTTCTGCCGATGAAATGGATGCCCTGCGCGCCAAAGCCAAGGCCAACATTAACGAGTGGTGCGGCTAGAATTTCTGATCGCACGATCGGCCGAAGGTACTTGTTGATCGATTTAATCTTCGGCCAAAGCCTTCTCGACGAAAGGCGGCATCGCCATGCTGGCCCGGTGCATGTCCGCTGAGTAATAACGTCCCTCGAAAGACAGTTCACGAGCATCCTGCTCGCGGAAATCCAGCAGATCCACACCAATGCCCGCCAAGGTCGCCGACCACCAGCCGGAAGGATAAGTTGGCTGGCAAAACTGATAGGTGCGCAACTGCTCGAAACCTGCCGATTTCATCTCGGCGCGCATCGCCCTGAGAATATCCAGGTGCAACAACGGAGACTCGCTTTGCTGTACCAGCACGCCGGTCTCTCCCAGCGCGCGCAAACAGTCCGCATAGAACGCGCGCTGAAAAAGTCCCACAGCCGGTCCCACCGGATCGGTGCTGTCAACGATGATGACATCCAGCGAACCCGGTTCCTGTCGTTTCATCCACTCGATCGCATCGCCGAACAAAAATTCCGCGCGCGGGTCGTCGTTCGCTTCGGTCAGTTCGGGAAAATATTTTTCCGCGGCACGGGTCACCGCTTCATCGATTTCTATCTGCACCGCTTGCTCGATCGCCGGGTGCCGCAGGACCTCTCGCAACGTGCCGCAATCGCCGCCACCGACTATCGCCACGCGCCGGGGATCCGGATGGGTCATGAGCGGTGGGTGGCTCATCATTTCGTGATAGACGAAATTATCCCGGGAGGTCAGCATGACCAGGCCATCGAGCGTCATCAGGTTTCCCCAGTCCTCGGTCTCAAAAACCGCCAGCTTCTGGTACGGCGTTTGCTCCTCGTGCAGCTTCCTCCGAATTTTCAGAGCCTGTGCAAAACCCGCTTCAGGGGCGATCTCGACGAACCAGTTTTTGTCCAGGGCCATGTCCTCACTCCAAGCCAGCGCAAAACAAGCCGTTGATTATAGGAGAGTGCCGGACTTAGGGTTATTCTACGGTGCCGGCAGCCAGCAAAAGGACACACCATCGGTGGATGCCAATCAACGCTACCGCGTGCCAAACTGGGGCGAAGGCTATTTTAGGGTCGGCAGCAACGGCGACTTTGTCGTTCAGCCCGAAGCCGACGAGCAGGCGCCGGGGATCGTCCTTGCGGACGTAATTCGGGCAGCCGGCAAGCGAAATCTGAACTTGCCGTTGCTGGTGCGCTTTAACGATATCCTTAGACATCGGGTAGCATCGCTGGACCAGGCATTCAGCGATGCAATTTCAGCCTGCGAGTATTCCGCCGCCTACCATCCGATCTATCCGATCAAGGTTAACCAGCAACGCAGCGTGGTTGAGACGATCGCGGCCTGTGCAGGCGCCGGTTTTGAATGCGGTAGCAAGCCGGAATTGATGGTGGTGCTGGCAGCCTCGCAGGCTGGCGGAATCATCGTCTGCAATGGTTACAAGGACCGCGACTATATCCGGCTTGGGCTGATCGCGATGCGTATGGGATATCGCTGTTACCTGGTCCTGGAAAAACTGTCGGAACTGGACTTGCTGATCGACGAGAGCCGGCAACTGGGCGTCCGGCCCCTGCTCGGCCTGCGCGCTCGCCTGTCCCGCATCAGCAAAGGGCACTGGCAAAATTCCGGCGGCGAAAAATCCAAGTTCGGTTTCTCCGCCACGCAGATGATCGAGGCGATGGATCGGGTGCGCGGGGCCGGCCTGGAGGATTCGCTGCAACTCCTGCATGTGCACCTCGGGTCGCAGATATCGAGCCTCGAAGATATTGCACAAGGCGTTGAGGAAGCGGCCAGTTTTTATGCGGAATTACGCGCGCAGGGCTTTCCGGTGGCGACGCTGGATCTTGGCGGCGGCCTGGGGGTCAATTACGATGGCATGGGGAAAACGGATATTTTCTCCATGAATTACAGCCTGCGGGAGTACGCGCAGATCCTGGTCGCGACCGTGGCAAAAAGCTGTGCGGCGGCGCGACAACCCTGTCCTGAGCTGTTTACTGAATCCGGCCGCGCGCTAACAGCGCACCATGCCATGATGATCACGCAGGTCGTCGACCAGGAGGCCCTGCCGGCGGCCGGGTCAGCAGCACAACCAGGTTCTCTGGCTCCGGCCGTGCTGCAGCTTTTTCAACTGGCAGACACCGAGGTCAACGACAGCAACTGCAACCGTGTATACGACGATGCAAAATCAGCCATGGCCGGCGCCGTGGACGCTTTCAGTACCGGTCATATCGATCTGGGCCAACGCTCTCAGGCCGAGCAATTGGAACGACGAATCTGCTTGCGCTTGCGCGACCACCTGGAAGCGTCACCGGATCTGCAGCCAGGCCTGCTGGCCGAGCTTCGCGGAAGACTGGCCCGCCGGTTTTTTCTGAATCTTTCGGTATTCCAGTCGCTGCCCGACATCTGGGCCCTGAACCAGGTTTTTCCGATCATGCCGTTGCAGCGACTGACCGAGGAACCGAACCAGCGTGCCGTTTTGTGCGACCTGACCTGCGATTCCGATGGCAGGATAGACAGTTATATCAACCGAAACGGTCTTGGCAATACGCTCGCGGTACACGACCTGGCTGAAAACGAGGACTACCTGCTGGGCATATTCCTGGTCGGCGCGTACCAGGAAATCCTCGGCGACATGCACAATCTTTTTGGCGACACCGATTCCGTGGATGTAGAAACAGACCCTGATGGCAGCTTCAGGCTGGTTCATGCCGAACCGGCCGATACCGCGGGAGAAGTATTGCGTTACGTACACTTCGAAGCGGACGGACTATTGGCCGTGTTGCGGGGTAAACTGCAGGACAGCGATTTGGCGGACGAGGAAAGAACGCGGTACCTGGGACAATTTGAGGAGGTGCTGAAATCCAGCACTTATCTTGGCCACCGGTAACGCACAGGTCTGCGGATAACGGAAACCACTGCTTATGAAAACAGGATTTATCGGTCTGGGCGCCATGGGGCTGCCGATGGCCACAATCCTCCAACGGCACGGACTGCTGCACGGTGTGTGGAACCGGGGCGCCGAAAAAGCGGCTGCATTTGCGCGTGAACACGGCTGTTTGCATGCGCAGACGCCGGCAGCCCTGGCCGCGGAATGCGACGCCATCGTGCTTTGTGTATCGGCCGATGCGGATGTAATGGCGCTTTGCCGGCAGCTAGCCGGCTCACTGCGCACCGGGGCCTTGGTAATCGATTGCTCTACCGTCGCGGCTGCGACCGCCCGGGAAGCGGCGGCCCTGCTGAAAAAACACGCCACCGGTTTCCTGGATTGCCCGGTCAGCGGCGGCACCGAGGGTGCGGTCAACGGCACGCTGGCGATCATGGTCGGCGGAGAAGTATCCGATTACCAGCAGGCCTTACCGGTACTGGAAGCCATGGGCGGCAAGATCGTTCATATGGGCCCGAGCGGCGCCGGCCAGGCGAGCAAGGCGACCAACCAGATCATGGTCGCCGGGATCAACCAGGCGGTAACCGAAGCCATGGCATTCGCAAAATCACAGGGCCTGCCGCTGGAGGACTTGATCGATCTGTTGGGGGCGGGGGCCGCTGGCTGCTGGTTCCTCAGTCACCGCGGACCGAACATTGTGAAAGGCGAGTATCCTTTGGGATTCAAGGTTGAACTGCACCGGAAAGACCTGGCCATATGCCGCGAGATGGCGGCAAGCAGCGGAACCAAATTGCCGCTCGTGGAAATGACCCTGCACCATTATCAGCGCTTGATAGAAGATGGTTATCGCGATGAGGACATTTCATCGTTGTTCCGCATCAAAGAAAAAATGTTCGCCGGAGACGGGGGAAAAGGATGACAGCCAATGAATGAGCCAGGCGATCAGCCCCGGGACAAGACGGCAAACGACTGCTACCTGCCCGATCTGTGTACCCAGCACAACGTGTTACTGGTCGTCCTGATGGCCCAAACGGTCGCGATGGTATACACGCTGGCCCGTTATGGCGGCAGCGGCGGTTTCTGGCTGGAACTGGCCAATACTTCACTCTTTCTGATGTGGGCTGCGCTGACCGGTGCCGCGAGCCTGTGTTTTGTCCGGCCGTTTCTCGCCCGGGCGAGTCTGGTTACCGTCACCTTGGTGTCTTTCGTGATTATCATGGCGATCATGCTGGTGATCACGGAAATGGCCTGGGCCGTTGGCCGCTACGCAGCGGACCTCGACCTGGTGGGCAAAGTGCTTCCCAATGAACATGGTGAGCTGCTGGTGCGAAATCTCGGTATCGGGGCCATCGTTGCCGTCCTCATCCTGCGTTATTTTTATGTGAATTTTCAGTGGCAGCGCAATGTGGAAATGGAAGCCAGGGCGCGTGTCCACGCTCTGCAGGCACGCATCCGGCCGCATTTTCTCTTTAACAGCATGAATACGATCGCATCGCTGACCCGCAGCGACCCGGAACGGGCAGAGGAAGCCATCGAGGATTTGTCGGACCTGTTCCGCATCAGCTTGGGCGACCCGCGTCAGCGAATACCGCTCAAGGAAGAGTTCGAAGTCTCGAGAATCTATCAGCGTATCGAACAACTGCGGCTCGGGGAAAGACTGCGGGTCCGTTGGCTGGTCAACGACCTGCCGATGCGTGCGCTGGTCCCGGGTCTGCTGATCCAGCCATTACTGGAAAATGCGATTTACCATGGCATAGAGCCGTTACCCGAAGGCGGTGAAGTACTGATCGAAGGGTTCCGCCACAAGAATCGAATGGAGATCAGGATCAGCAATCCGCTGAGTGAGGATAACCCCCAACATAGCTATTCCGGAAACCAGCTGGCGCTGGCCAACGTCAAACAACGCCTCGAACTGGCGTACCCGGGAAAGGCCAGGGTCGATGTCGAACAAACGCCGGGCAAATACCGGATCTCGCTCTTTCTGCCAATAGTGGAAAACGAGGAATGAAAATCCTCGTTGTCGATGATGAGGCCCCGGCACGGGAACGTCTGAAACGCCTGATCGAAGAACAAGACGCATGGCAGGTCGTCGCCGAGGCGTCGAACGGCCGCGAAGCGCTTGAGCGGGCGTATGCAACGCAGCCGGACCTGGTATTGCTGGATATTCGGATGCCGGGAATGGACGGCATCGAAACCGCCCGCCACCTGGCGCAGATGGATGAACCGCCGGCGGTCATTTTCACTACAGCGTTTAACGAATACGCAGTCGAAGCATTTGATGCCAACGCAGTCGGTTATGTACTGAAACCGGTCAGGCGCGAACGCCTGGCCGACGCTTTGCAAAGGGCCGGCCGGCTGACCCGGCCACAGCTGGCGAAACTTGCGTCGCGCGACCAGCAGGCGCGCAAGCACATCAGCGCGCGCGTTCGCGGAGAATTGCGCCTGGTCGCGGTCCGGGATGTGCTTTATTTTCATGCCGACCAGAAATACGTAACGGTCCGTCACCATGATGGCGAATTGCTCATTGACGAGCCGATCAAGGAACTGGCGGACGAATTTACAGATGCCTTCGTGCGAGTTCACCGCAGCATGCTGGTATCGGTGGCCCATATCGAGGCGTTGGCGAAAAACGCAAAAGGACATTACGAGATCAGGCTCAAGGGCCTGGAAGAATGCTTCCCGGTCAGCCGCCGGCTCGCGCCCGCTGTCGTAAAAAAACTGAGAAAAGCCTAGCAGGCCGTTGAAAAACCCTCATGCGGCACAATCCGGCGTTAAAAATCGGCCCACAGTGCTCATGTACTGGCGTGTACACTGCGCTTGCTCGCCACAATTGCCTTGTCTTGCACTCGCCTGAGGCTTTTTCAACGGCCCGCTAGGGTCTGGCTTATTCATGGATAACCCGGGCCAGGAGTCCGCGCGGTAGATATTATGCAGACCAGATCATGAGAACCGTACGCATAGCGACCCGCAAAAGCCGGCTGGCGATATGGCAAGCGGACTATGTGGCCGCTGCCATCGTCCAGCATTGCCCGACATTGATTGCCGAGTTACTGCCGATGAGTACCCAGGGGGATGAAATCCTCGACCGCTCGCTGGCGAAAATCGGCGGCAAGGGGCTGTTTGTCAAGGAGCTGGAGCGGGCGTTGTTGTCGAACGAAGCGGATCTCGCTGTGCATTCGATGAAAGATGTTCCCGCCGAAATGCCGGACGGCCTTGGCATCGTCGCCATCATGCAGCGTGAAGACCCGCGGGACGCCCTGGTCAGCGACCGGGCTGACCGGATAAGCCAACTGACTGAGGGCGCGGCCGTTGGCACTTCAAGCCTGAGACGCCAGTGCCAGCTTCTGCATCTGCGCCCGGACCTCGATATCCAGCCCCTGCGCGGCAATGTCGAAACCCGGCTAAAGCGTATCGACGAAGGACAATTTCAGGCAATCATACTGGCGGTCGCCGGCCTGAAACGGCTTGACCTGGAACACCGGATTACCGCCAGGATCGAGCCGAGCGAGATGCTGCCGGCCATCGGCCAGGGCGCCATCGGGATTCAGTGCCGGCTGGATGACCAAGAACTCATCGAGAATCTTGCTGCGCTCAATCACGCGGACACCAAGACCCGGGTCGATGCTGAACGCGGCTTTAGCCGGCGGCTCGGCGGCAGTTGCCAATCGCCGATTGCTGGTTACGCGGTTCTCGATGGAGATAAGCTTGTTATGACCGGCCGGGTGGGCATGCCCGATGGCAGCCTGATCATCGAAGGCAGCAGGACGGGCGCTCGCAAGGATGCAGAACGCATCGGTGCCGGTCTGGCGGAAGAGCTGCTGGAAAAAGGGGCGGCGGATATCCTCAGGCAACTCAAGGGAACGATGTTGTGAGCAGCCTCAACGGCGCAGGCGTGCTGATCACCAGGCCTGGACACCAGTCAGCCGAGCTCGCCAGGCTGGTCGAAAAAGCCGGTGGCGTTCCGGTGCTTTTCCCAGCGATAGAAATCGAGCCTGCCGCCAGCGCGAGCGTATTGCTCTCGAGATTCCATGCGCTCTCCAGACCCGACCTGGCGATCGTTATTTCAAGCAACGCGGCGAATTACGGCGAACCCGTGCTGGCGACGATTATCGATCAGGACATCAGACTGGCAGCCATTGGGCCAGCCACAGCGAGAACCATGAAACACCTGGGTTGCCGGCCCGGCATCGCGCCGGCGAGCGGTTTCAACAGCGAGGCCCTGCTTGCCGAAGACGAGTTCCGCGATATGGCGGGGCAGCGCGTACTCATCCTGCGCGCGCATGGCGGTCGGGAGCTACTCGGCGATACCTTGCGGCAAAGGGGCGCGATCGTGGACTACCTGGAAGTCTATCGGCGCGTCCTGCCTCAGCCGAGCACGGGCGAAGTCGAAAAAATCGAATCGCTGTGGGCCCAGGGCGGCATTCGCTTTGTCGCGGCAAACAGCGTCGAGACCCTGGACAATCTGGTCAGATTGCTGACCCAGGATGGCCAGCGGCTCCTGAGGGCCAGCCGGATCGTAACCATAAGCGAACGGGTGGTCCGCAAGGCCGAACAAATCGGGATAGCAGCGCCGGCGCTGCTCGCCGGATTGCCAAAAGACCAGGCCATGCTAGACATCATGCTTGCATGAGCCAGCATGCAGCCAGGCAATGTGGTCAAGGCCGGTCAAATCGGTCGCCAGAATCAACCCGCAAAAAACCACTCCACAGGTCATTATGGCTAGGCGCCGCCAAGGATATCTAACCCGCATATTTCACCGGGGCGGTGGCCGCCTGGTCAAAAAAGCAATACAGTCATTACAAGAACATGACCGGTGCCGCGATGAGCAAACCCTCCACGACCCAATCGAAACCCGTCACGAAAAAAAGCCTGGCGACCGGAAACGGAGCCTCGCAGGAACAATCCCGGTCTGGCGGGCGACCGGTTTTGTGGACAATCATTGTGCTTGTGGCGCTGGTCACGGGCGGCGCAGGCGGGTCGTATTATTTATACAGGCTCCTGGATGTCAGCAAGAGCCAGGCCGAACAATCCGGTGCGGCGATCACGGCCACCCAATCCGATCTGGGTAATCTGCAGAAGTCGTTTGGCGAGCTTCGGCGAATTTTGCCGGATATGGTCAAGGAGCAACAGGCCGCCGACAAGGAAATGCAAGAACAACTCGATGTCCTGAACGATGGGATGCGACAGCTGCATACGCTGCTGTTGGCCCAGCAAAAAAAGCTGGCGGCGATGGGTAGCAGCGAAATTTCGACGCAACGCGCCTGGCTGCGGGCGGAGGTTGTTTTCCTGCTTCGCATTGCCAACCAGCGGCTCAGCCTGCTCGCTGACCGCGACGGCGCGATAAAGGCTTTGCAAATCGCGGACCGGCGGCTGGCCGATTTTGGCACCCCGGCGTTCACGCCGGTGCGTGCGGAAATCGCCGATGAAATCCGGTCGCTACAGGCGGTGACGATAACCGACATCGGCGGCATGAGCCATCGACTGGCCGGCTTTGCTGGTTCCGTACAGTCGCTGCCGCTAGCGGATTCCGTCGGCCCGCAGTCGCCCGGCATCGAGAAAACCGGCACCAGCGACGGCTGGAGCATCGACCGCGCAATCGACAAAATGAAACAAGCATTTGGCGGCATGGTCAGGATCAGCCGTAGCGATGAGGAAATCACACCGGTACTGGCGCCGAAAGAGCGCTTCTTTCTTCGCCGGAACCTGGAATTGCAGTTCGAAATGGCTCGCCTGTCTGCGATCCAACGGGACCAGGAAAATTTCGAGCAAAGCCTGGACCAGGCAACTGCATGGATACGCCGGTATTTTGACGCCGATAATCCCGATGTCGCCGAAATCCTCACGGCAATCACTTCGCTGAGAATGACTGATCTATCCCCGCAATTGCCCGAGATCTCGGGCTCGCTGATACTGATGCTGGGCGCCACCGAAGGGCCCGGGGAGACCTTGTGAAAACCAGCATCCTTCTGCTTCTGGCCCTCGCCGCAGGAGCGCTGATTGCCCAGTTCCTGTTGCAGGATGCCGGCTACGTGCTAATTAGTTTTCAAGGCTACCGGATCGAATTCTCGGTGCCGATGATGATTTTATTGCTGGTGATTGGGTATTTGCTGATACGCCTGATCTTCCGCGTCATCCAGGCACCGAAAAAACTGGGCGAGGCGGCAGGCCGTGTCAGGCAGCGTCGCGCGAGCAAACATTTCACGCGCGGCCTGATCGCGATGGCCGAGGGTAATTGGGCGCGGGGCGAACGCATGCTGACCCGCGGCATTCGCAACAGTGAAACACCCATGCTCAACTACCTGGCTGCGGCGCGCGCCGCGCAAAACCAGGGACAGCACCGGCGGCGCGACCGCTGGCTGGAGATGGCAAGAGAGCATTTACCGGATTCCGCCGGCGCGGTATTGCTGGCACAGGCGGGATTCCAGACCGATGAGAAACAGTATGCCGAAGCGCTGAAAACCCTGGCGAAATTACCCGGCGACCACGGCGGGCCAGGCCAGGCGCTGGAATTGAAGACCCTGGTTTACCGGCAGACCGGCGACTGGGGCAGCCTCAAAGAACTCCTGCCGGCGCTGCGCCGGCGGGGCAAGAAAAATGAGGCGCTTGCCGGGCTGGAACAGCTCGCCTTTAGCGGCCTGATGCAACAGGCGGCGAGCAAAAAAGACACCGCCATGCTCGACAGTCTTTGGCAGGAAATGCCTGGCCGGCTCAGGTCGGATATTTCGATCCTGCGCGCCTACTTCGGCGGCCTGATCGCCGGTGGCCGTCACGGTCTGGAGGCGCGGCTGCGCAAAGCCATCAAGACTGGATGGGATGCCCGGCTGATCGAACTGTACGGACAACTGGAAACGCCGGCGGCAAGCCGAATAAAAAGAGTCGAAGGCTGGCTGCTGGAACGCAGTGAGGACCCTGAGCTGCTGAAAACCGCTGGCTTCCTTTGTATGCAGGAAAAACTCTGGGGAAAAGCCCGCAGTTATCTGGAAAGCAGTGTCGGCATCCGTCCTGACCCGGCAACCTACCAGCTTTACGGCCAGCTGCTCGAACGGCTCGGCGAGTCGGTTGGGGCGGCAGAGGCCTTTCGTCACGGCCTCGGGCTGGTCAGTCCTGCCAGTCTGCCGGCGCTGGAAAAACTTCCTGCGTCTTAGCCCGTAGGTACGCTAGTCGAGCGCATATTCGAACGAATCAAAATGTAACTGATCCTCCGGCAGACCATGCACGGCGAAATCCACGCGCGCGGCGTCGATCAACTGCGGAGGGCCGCTCAGGTAAACCTGGCGACCCGATAAATCAGGGTATGCTTCCAGCACAGCCTCGTGTACCCAGCCTTTGGCGCCGGCCCAGTTATCCTGGTCAGCAGCCACCGACAACACCGGTGTATAACGCAGGGTCGGCCAATCCCGCACCCACTCGCGAATCAGACCGTCTTCATACAAGTCGATTTCCTGGCGCGCCCCCCAGAACAGATGCATGGGCCGCTTCAGGCCTAGCCGGAACACATGCCGCAACATGCTCTTGATCGGCGCGAAACCCGTACCGCCAGCAACGAAAATGATCGGGCGTGCAACCTTCTCATCCAGAAAAAACCCACCCAGCGGGCCTTCCAGGCGCAGCAGGGCCTTTTCCTGGCACTCACCGAAAACCCAGCCGCTGAAACGCCCATCCGGCACCTGGCGCACATGGATTTCCAGAGGATCGGCATCATGCGGTGGCGAGGCGATCGAAAAACTCCTCCGTTTCCCGTCCCGCAGCAGGAAATCAACATATTGGCCGGCGCGAAAAAGAAAAGGCTCGACCGATGGCAGTTTCAAAAACAAGGCCATGACATCGGGCGCCAACTGCTTCATGCGCTGAACCCTGCACGGCACGCGATGGGTAGTGATCCCTGGGCCCGGATCGAGTTCGCGGACCTCGATTTCCAGGTCGACGCTGGTTTTGGCCTGGCAAAGCAACACCCGACCGGCCGGTCCGTCCGCGGGCAACAAGCCGATCGGCGGCCCATGCAAGTAGCTGCACTCTCCGTTGATGATTCTCGCCAGGCAGGAGCGGCAACTCCCGCCACGACAGGAATGCGGCAACTGAATGCCCTGCCTCAGCGCGGCGATCAGGATGCTTTCGCCCTGCTCCACACTGAACTTCCGGCCGGACGGCCTGAGTACGACGTTGCTGGTCATCCCGACATTCGCCTGTTAATGCCGGCAGCTCCAATCAGGGTTGGCTGCGCTTGCTATCAAGCCAGGAGGTGATCGACGCCCATTGAGCCCAGTCGGGCCAGGCAAGGTATTCCGGCAGTTCAAATATCCCCATGCCGCGGGCATAGGCGCGCACATAGTTCTGCGCTTCTCGTAACTTACCGATATAGGGCAAACGCAGCTTGCGCAAATAGATCTCGAGTTCGTCGAATATCAGCGTATTTTCATTGACCCGGTTGGCAATCACGCCAATCCGGACCTGTTTGCGATCGACCTTGGTGACCTGCCGGAGTTCATTGACGAATCGGCGGGTCGCCTTGATATCGATGGATGACGGCAGCACCGGCACAACGATGGTTTCGACGTTTTTGATCAAGAGTGTCAGCTCGCGGCCGTGAGACTTTGGCGGCGCATCCATAACCACGACATCAGCGTTCCTCGGCACGTGCCGCAACCCGCCGTCGAAAGCCGGTATGCCGACAATCGGATCGAGATAATCAGGACGCCCATCCAGCCAGTCGAGGCTGGATTGCTGCGGATCGTAGTCAGCCAACGCAACAATCTGACCCTGATTGGCGTAATAGGTCGCGATGTTGGTTGCCACGGTGCTCTTGCCGCAACCGCCTTTCGTGTTCATCACCATGATGTGTCTCATGAATGTCCCCTTTGTTTTTGTTTGGCAGGCTGTCGGACCTAGCCTGCTTGTGCGGTCTTATGTCAAGTTTGCCTCAGCAGGCCATGCGCTGGCAAACCGTTTACGATCACGCCTTTGACTCGATACCGAGCCGATCCCAGATCTCATCGACCCGCTGCTTGACGTCCGCGCTCATGCTGATCGGCCTCCCCCAGGTCCGCTGGGTTTCCTGCGGCCATTTATCGGTCGCATCGATCCCCATCTTGGAGCCCAGCCCGGCAACCGGCGAGGCAAAATCCAGGTAGTCGATTGGCGTGTTCTCGATGATCAGCGTGTCCCTGGCCGGATCCACCCGGGTCGTAATCGCCCAGATCACATCTTCCCAGTTGCGCACATCCACATCATGGTCGGTGACGACGATAATCTTGGTGTACATGAACTGCTTGAGACAGGACCAGATGCCCATCATGACGCGTTTTGCGTGGCCGGCGTATTGCTTGCGGATACTGACCACGGCCATGCGGTACGAACAGCCCTCGGGCGGCAGATAGAAATCCTGAATTTCCGGAAACTGTTTTTGTATCAGCGGTACAAACACCTCGTTGAGGGCGACACCGAGTATTGCCGGCTCATCCGGCGGCCGGCCGGTGTAAGTGCTGTGATAAATGGGGTTCTCGCGCATCGTCATGCGTTCGACCGTGAAAACCGGAAACTCCTCGACCTCGTTGTAATAACCGGTGTGATCGCCGAACGGCCCTTCCTGCGCGAAGTCGTCCGGGTAGATATAGCCTTCCAATACGATCTCGGCGCTGGCCGGAACATCGAGATCGGCGTGCAGGCAGCTTGCAACCTTGCTGCGTTTTCCCCTGAGCAAACCGGCAAATGCGTATTCGGACAGGCTGTCCGGAATCGGGGTCACCGCAGCCAGCATGGTTGCGGGGTCCGCGCCGAGCGCAACCGCAACCGGGAAAGGCTGATCCGGGTATTTTTGCTGCCAGTCCCGCAAATCCAGCGCGCCGCCGCGATGCGCCAACCAGCGCATGATCAGGCGGTTGCGACCGATCAGCTGTTGCCGGTATATACCCAGGTTTTGCCGCTGTTTTTCGGGTCCGCGGGTTATCGTCAGCCCCCAGGTCACCAGCGGACCCGCATCCTCCGGCCAGCAGGTCTGGATCGGGAGGCTATTCAGGTCCACCGCGTCAGCTTCGATAATCTTCTGCTGACAAGCCGGCCGGCGTTCACGGCTGGGCGTCATCTGCAAAACCTTGGCATAAATCGGCAGTTTCCCCCACGCGTCCTTGATGCCCTCCGGCGGCGCCGGTTCCTTCAGATCACCGAGCAGCTTGCCAACATCGCGCAATGAAGCCACATCGTCCTGACCCATGCCGAGCGCAACCCGTCTGGTCGTACCGAACAAATTACCCAGCACCGGTATGCTATGGCCCATCGGGTTTTCGAATAACAACGCCGGCCCGCCCCGGCGCAAGGTCCGGTCGCAGATTTCGGTCATTTCCAGGTTCGGGTCTACCGGCTCGCTGATGCGGACCAGCTCGCCCATGGCTTCCAGTTTGCTGATGAATTCCCTGAGATCCCGATATTGCATATGCTTCGCCAAGCCTGCCCGGCCCCTGCCATGGAATAAAGAGGCACCACTATAAACACGCGGCAGCGCTTTTCAAACGCCGCCTTTCGCTTTGCACACCGGCCCCGAGCCGGTACTCTTGGCCCATGCGATTCAAATTCGTGAAAATGCACGGTCTTGGCAACGACTTTGTGATTATCGAGGCCGACGCCGGACAACCCATACCAGACTCAGAAACGCTCAGCAAGCTTGCCAACCGCCGCACCGGCATCGGCTTCGACCAGGTCCTGATCCTCGAACCGCCACGCCAGGAAGGCAGCGATATTTATTACCGTGTCTTTAATGCCGATGGCGACGAAGTCGAGCAATGCGGCAATGGCGCGCGTTGTATCGCCAGCTTGCTTGCCGGCCGCGGGAAATCAGGCTCCGGGGAACTGGTCATGGACAGCCCGGGCGGAGTGGTCCGGGCAAAGATCCGGAAAAACGGCGTCGTCTCGCTGAACATGGGGGTGCCGGACTTTGCCCCGGCAAGCCTGCCCTTCAATACCAGCGGCGAGGCCTATGTGTATCCGCTTGCAGTGGCGGGCAGCGAAGTGGAAATCGGCGCTGTTTCCATCGGCAATCCCCACGCGGTCATTACAGTCGCATCGGTGGATACTGCCCCGGTAGACCGGCTCGGACCGGCGCTGGAAACTCACCCTGATTTTCCACGGCGGACCAATGTCGGTTTCATGGAGATAAAAAACCCCGGTCACATACGCCTGCGCGTATACGAGCGCGGCACTGGAGAAACCCGGGCCTGCGGCACCGGGGCGTGTGCGGCGGTTGCAGTCGGCAGAAGACATGGAAAACTGGAGGAATCCGTCCAGGTAGCGCTCCCTGGCGGTAATTTGCAGGTAGACTGGGGAGGCCCCGGCGAGCCGATCTGGCTGACCGGGCCAACGGAAAAAGTTTATGAGGGAACATTTGAGCTATGAGCAGTCAACGCACGCAGCGACGCAAGGACAAAGCGAGCAGCACCATTTCAGATGAGGCGGTGGCACACTATCTGGAAAACCACCCGGAGTTTTTTGAAAGGCATGCATTGCTGCTCGGCAAGCTGTATTTACCGCATCAGGCAGGAAGCAGCGCTGTCTCACTGATCGAAAGACAGGTAGGGATACTCCGCCAGCGCAATCGAAAACTGGAAAATCAACTGCGCGAACTAAAGTCGATCGCGTGCAGCAACGAGGAAATTTCGGAAAAAATTCATCAGTTGTGCCGACGCCTGATCCACGCAGCCGATTTCGGCCACACTGTGGACTTGATCGAAGCATCGTTGCGCCAGGATTTCAATACCGACCAGATCGTCATGGTTTTGTTCCGCGACCAACTGGCCGGCAAGGATGACCACCCCGAGCTGAGATTTCTGCGCTGGTCCTCGTCGGATGCCAGCGAAATGAACCCCTTTGCGACTTTCCTGAAAAATGCGGAGCCACGCTGCGGCCAGATAAGAGATGCGCAGCGCGACTACCTGTTTGGCGACGAAACCAACGAGATTGCTTCGGTCGCGATGCTGCCCCTCGGGCCAGGGTCCGAAATCGGCTTACTGGCGATCAGCAGTACCGACGCGCAAAGGTTTCACCCGGCAATGAGCACGGATTTTCTTTCGCGTATCGGAGAATTGGTAAGCGCGGCGCTTACCCGCTAGACCATGAATGAAACAGCCCGTTTGTGGCTGGAAAAGTATCTGCACCATCTGGCCATGGAACGCCGGCTCTCGCCACACACAACCAGCAGCTACCGCAGTGACCTCCACTCGCTGCAATCCTTTTGTGAACATCAGGATATCGGTGACTGGTGCGATCTGGATATACACCGCGTCCGGCAGTACGCGGCGAGTTGCCATCGCAAGGGCCTGGCGCCGCGCAGCATTCAACGCCGCCTGTCTGCAGTACGCGGTTTATTCAATTATCTGATCCGCGAAGGCCGGACCACCACCAACCCGGCCGTCGATGTTTCGGCGCCAAAAGCATCGCGACGATTGCCGGAAACGCTGGATGCCGACAGCATGGCCAGATTGCTGGAAATTCCCACCACGACCAGCGAAGCGATACGGGACAAGGCTATCCTGGAATTGCTTTACTCGTCAGGCCTTCGGCTGCAGGAACTGACCGGCCTGGACCTGGACCAACTGGATCTGAAAGACCGTACGGTTCGGGTGCTTGGCAAAGGTTCGAAAACCCGCATCCTGCCGGTGGGCCGCTACGCCGTGGAAGCCCTCGCCGCCTGGCTGAAGTGTCGCGGCGAACTGGCCGCGCGGGACGAAACCGCGGTATTTGTGGGTCGCCGCGGAAAGCGTATCAGCCCGCGCGTGGTACAGACCCGGGTCAAGCACTGGGCCAGGCATCAGGGCATCCCGGCGCGAGTATACCCCCACCTTTTCCGGCACAGCTTCGCCACGCATATACTCGAATCTAGCGGCGACCTGCGCGCGGTGCAGGAACTGCTTGGCCACGCCGACATCAGCACGACCCAGATCTATACACACCTTGATTTTCAGCATCTGGCCCGCATATACGACAAGGCCCACCCCAGGGCACGAAGAAAAAGCTAGCCATCCGGCGGGACCGCCGGTGGCCGTTTGCATGACGGGAAAACAAAGGGCAACCAGCATGGAACAGTTCCATGGAACCACTATACTCAGTGTTCGCCGTAATGGCCGCATTGTCATGGGCGGAGATGGCCAGGTCTCGATAGGGAACACCGTCATGAAGGGCAATGCCTGTAAGGTGCGGCGCCTTTGCGACGACAAGATACTGGCCGGGTTCGCCGGCGGTACCGCGGACGCTTTCACGCTGTTTGAACGATTCGAAGGAAAATTGCAGCAGTACGGAAACCTGACCCGGGCGGCGATTGAACTGGCCAAGGACTGGCGCACCGATCGCATGCTGCGCCGGTTGGAGGCGCTGCTTTGCGTCGCCGATCACGGACAGTCATTTATTATTTCCGGCAACGGTGACGTCATCGAACCGGAGAATCAGTTGATGGCGATCGGCTCCGGTGGCGCGTACGCCCAGGCCGCCGCGCAGGCGCTACTGGATAACACGGAGATGGAAGCTGCGGATATCGTGCGCGCCGCATTGAATATTGCCGGCGACATCTGTGTTTACACCAATCACAATCTCGTCATCGACGAGCTTGCCGCCGACTAGGGCGGACCGGTTTCAGCAATAGACATGTCACAGATGACCCCTCGGGAAATAGTCCAGGAACTGGACAAACATATAATCGGTCAGGACGACGCGAAACGTGCTGTCGCGATAGCGTTGCGAAACCGCTGGCGGCGCATGCAGGTCGAAGAGGCGATGCGCCACGAAATTACGCCAAAAAATATCCTGATGATCGGTCCGACCGGGGTCGGCAAGACCGAGATAGCTCGCCGCCTGGCGAACCTGGCCAACGCGCCGTTTATCAAGGTTGAAGCAACCAAATTTACCGAGGTCGGTTATGTCGGCCGTGAAGTGGATTCCATCATCCGTGACCTGACCGATGCCGCCGTCAAGCTGACCCGCGACGAGGAGATGGCCAAAGTACGACACCGCGCCGAGGATGCGGCCGAGGACCGGATTCTCGATGCGTTGTTACCCGGCATGGAACCCGGCGAAGGACTTGCCAATGAGCCGGGCAACGAGCGGGAGAAACGGTCCGACACCCGGCAGAAATTTCGTAAAATGCTGCGCGAGGGGAAAATAGACGACCGCGAAATAGAAATTGAAGCGCGCGCGATGCCGGTCGGCGTGGAAATCATGGCGCCGCCAGGGATGGAAGAAATGACCCAGCAGTTGCAGGGCCTGTTTCAGAACATGGGCGGCAACCGCAAGACCACGCGGAAATTGAAAATCAAGGAAGCGTTCAAGTTACTCGTCGACGAAGAAGCGTCCAAAATGATTAACGACGAGGACCTGAAGCTGCGCGCGGTCGATAACGTAGAGCAGAACGGCATCGTATTTATCGACGAACTCGACAAGGTCGCGCGGCGTTCGGAAACCACGGGCGCCGATGTGTCCCGTGAGGGCGTGCAACGCGATTTGTTGCCGCTGGTCGAAGGTTGCACAATCAGCACTCGTTATGGACCGGTACGGACGGATCACATTTTGTTCATCGCCTCGGGTGCGTTCCACGTGGCGAAACCGTCCGACCTGATCCCGGAACTCCAGGGACGTTTCCCAATCCGCGTGGAATTAAAAGCGCTAAAGACAAAGGACTTTGAGCGCATTCTCACTGAACCGGATTATTCGCTGACCGAACAGTACAGCGCACTGATGGAAACCGAAGGGCTGACCCTGACTTTTACCGACGACGCCATTTGCCGGCTCGCGGAAATCGCCTTTAAGGTTAACGAAAAAGCGGAAAATATCGGCGCCCGCCGCCTGCATACTGTGCTGGAGCGGCTGCTCGAGACTATTTCCTTCGATGCGGCGGATCGCGATGGTCAGTCGGTCAGTGTGGACTCGGCTTATGTCGACGCACACCTCGCCGAGCTGGCGGAAGACGAAGACCTCAGCCGTTATATTCTATAGGCCTTGTACGGGTTTCCAGGCGACTACCGTTGAACCAGCAATTACAGCCCACCGATCTCCGCCTGCTAAAAAAATCCAGGGTCCTGGAAGTCAGCTTTAACAATGGCGAGACTTTTGCTCTGCCCTTCGAGTACTTGCGCTGCTTTTCACCGTCGGCCGAGGTACGCGGGCACGGCGGCCCCATGCAACTGGTCACCGGCAAGGAAAATGTCGATATCACGGCGATCGAGCCGATCGGTCAATACGCCGTCCGGCTGGTCTTCGACGACGGCCACGACACCGGGCTGTACACCTGGGATGTCCTATATGAACTGGGCATCATGCAAACCGAAAACTGGCGCGATTATCTGGACCGTCTTAACGCCGAAGGTTACTCTCGCAGGTCCGACTGAAGATCAGAGACCAGGCAGTGCGAAAGACCTCCGGCGACAATCCAGACAAGACTCATTTCGGCTTCGAAGACGTGGCCTGGGAAGAAAAGGCCGGCCGGGTCCGTGAAGTCTTTGATTCGGTCGCCGGTCGTTACGATCTGATGAACGACCTGATGTCGGCGGGGATTCACCGCCTGTGGAAAAGATTTACGATCGAACAGACCGGGTTGCGGCCGGGTCAGCGCGCACTGGATGTCGCGGGCGGCACCGGCGACCTCAGTTCGGCATTGGCAAGGAAGGCGGGCGACGATGGGCTGGTCGTGCTAACCGATATCAATGCCACAATGCTCGCGCGCGGTCGCGACCGCCTGCTCGATGACGGCCTGGCAAGCAACCTGGTTTTCGCGCAGGCCAATGCCGAACGCCTGCCGTTCGCCGATGACAGTTTCGACTGTGTCACGATTGCTTTTGGCCTGCGCAACGTGACCGATAAGGACGCGGCCCTGCAATCGATGTTCAGGGTTCTTCGACCGGGCGGACAACTCCTGGTGCTTGAGTTTTCACAGCCGATCTTGCCCGGCCTGAAATCTCTCTACGAGCTGTATTCGTTCAATGTTCTCCCGGTTCTTGGCCGCCTGATCGCGAACGACGAAGACAGCTACCGCTATCTTGCGGAATCGATTCGACGTCATCCGGACCAGGACACCCTGTTGCAGATGATGCGCGACGCCGGCTTTGAGAAAACCATGTACCACAACCTCAGCGGGGGTATCGTTGCCCTGCACCGTGGCTACAAATTCTGAGCCAGAACATGACAACATCCACACTATTAAAACCATTGCAAGCATTGCTCAATCGCCGGCTAGCGGACTCTTCGCAAGCCCGCGCCCTTTGCCGGCAGCTCGATGGCAGGACGCTGGCAATGCAGCTCGCGCCTGAGGCGGCGCAAAGCGGTCTGGCAATTTTCCTCAGCGTCGCCGACGGACAGATTAGCGTGCATGCAGATTTTGACGGCGAACCGGACGTGATCGTGGCCAGCGGCCTGAGCGGACTACTGGATCTCGCCGCGGACCATACTGAGCAGGCGATTCGTGCCGGGCGGCTAACATTTCTTGGCGACGCCGATACTGCGCAGGCTTTTCAGAAACTGCTGCAACTGACCCGGCCGGACTGGGAAGAAGAACTGTCGCGTCTGACCGGTGACGCGGCAGCCCGCCAAATCGGCAACTTGTTTCGCTCGGGCCTGGGATTTGGCAAAAAAATCTTCGCCACGGCATCCCGGAACGCAGCCGAATTCCTACAGGAAGAAAGTCGCGACTTGCCCAGCCATCCCGAGGTTGCGAAATGGATGAGCGATATAGATAAGTTGCGCGAAGACAGCGACCGGCTGGAAGCGAAAATCCGCCTGATGGAACAGACCGGCGATGGCGGTGACGCCGATGCGTAACCTGGTCCGGCTGCTGCGCATAAACCGCGTACTGGTGAATCATGGCCTCGACGAGATCGTCCAGGCCGCCCATTTGTTTCGCCCGCTGCGGCTTATCGCGCGCCTCAGCCCGGCGTCATGGGGCGCGAAAAAACAGGGGCCGCGCGGAGAGCGTATCCGCCTCGCGTTGCAGGAGCTCGGGCCGATTTTCGTCAAATTCGGCCAGGCCCTGTCGACCCGGCGCGATCTGCTTCCCCTGGACATCGCCGATGAGCTCGCGATGTTGCAGGATCGCGTACCGCCTTTTCCATCCAGCGAAGCCAAGGCGATGGCGGAGAAAGCCTACGGCCAGAGCCTGGACGAGGTTTTTGACCGCTTTGACGACGATCCCCTGGCAGCGGCATCGATAGCACAGGTCCACAAGGCGACCTTGAAAACCGGTGAGGAAGTTATCGTCAAGATTTTGCGGCCCGGTGTCGAGGCCCAGATCCGGCAGGACCTGGATGTACTGCACGCCCTGGCCCGGCTCGCGCAACGGCACTGGCCGGAGGCAAGGAGGCTGCGACCGGTCGATGTGGTCGATGAATACGAAAAGACCGTCATCGACGAACTCGATATGATGCGCGAAGCAGCCAATGCCGCGCAATTGAAAAGAAATTTTGCAGACTCCGACAAGTTGTATGTGCCGGAGGTTTTCTGGAAGTATTGCCGCCCCGATATCCTGGTCATGGAGCGCATCAGCGGCGTACCCATCAGCGACATGGATACCCTGAACGCCGCTGGTACCGATATGCAAAAACTGGCCGAGAACGGCGTGGATATATTTTTCACCCAGGTGTTCAAACACAATTTTTTTCACGCCGATATGCACCCGGGCAATATTTTCGTCGATATCAGCGACCCTTCACAGCCCCGCTATATCGCGGTGGACTTCGGGATTGTCGGCACGCTGAGTTCCCGGGACCAGAATTATCTCGCCGAGAATTTTCTGGCGTTTTTTGAAAGGGATTATTACCGGGTCGCCAAGCTGCATGTCGATTCGGGCTGGGTGCCGCCTGAAACCCGGATTGACGAATTCGAATCGGCGATTCGCACGGTTTGCGAACCGATTTTCAACAAACCGCTCAAGGACATTTCCTTTGGCCAGGTGCTGCTGGGGCTTTTCCGGACCGCGCGCCGCTTCAACATGGAAATTCAACCGCAACTGGTGCTGCTGCAGAAGACCCTGCTCAATATCGAAGGCCTCGGCCGGCAGCTTTACCCGGATCTGGATTTGTGGAAAACAGCCCATCCCATTCTCAGGGGCTGGGTCGAGGAAAGAGTCAGCGGCAAATACATGCTGCAACGCCTGCGCGAGCAGCTCCCCGAACTGGGTGAAAGCCTGCAGAGCGTACCCGAACTGGTTCGCAATCTTATCGGGCAGCTTGCCGATGGTAGGTTCAATCTGCAGGTCACCGTGCCAGAGATCGAGAAACTGCGTGCGGAACAAATGGCAGGCCGCAAGCAACAATGGCGGGCAATCGCCGGCGCTTCTACATTGCTATCGGGAGTTCTGCTGGTGATCCCGGCCGGGGTTCCGCTGTGGCTTGCGGGAACGACCGTTGCGGCGGGTATAGTGCTGCTTCTCTCCGCCAGGTCCTGAGGAAAAATCCGGAACCACGCTAGGCTTGCCTGCTAGCTTCACCCAGAATCCGCTATCCTTGGTGAAATATGCGGGCTATGGACATGCCGATCCACAACTCCAGCAATTGCTAAACTGGTCTTCACAGACCTCGCCGCAGTTCGCGCATTGCCAGGTCTTGCCGCTGGGCTCGCGATTCATTTCCTGTACGAGGATCTGCTGGGCGCGGGATTCATCAAGATCGTTGACCACCCAAAGCTCCGGGTAGCACTCGATAAACGGAATCTCCCCGCGAACCGCGAACAACTCGTTGCGTTTCTGGCTGGCGATACTGTAGCCATCCAGTATGTTTTGCGCGTGCGCCAGCTCGACTGGCGAGTTCGCGGTGTAAACCTTTTTCATCGCTGTTTTTTACCACAATCGCGACTGTTAACGGCGCAAAGCCGCCAAAAACTCACCCGGACCGATCCGCTGATCAGTGCAGGGGCCGGCCACCACCAGCGAATCTGCCGGCTGACGGGAATATGCGCCGTTGGGTACTTCATGCAGGCATTTTGTTGATTAGTCAACAAATCTTAACGCACTTTATCCGTTCACTTGATCAGCCGCAAAGAGAACGGATACTCGTAGTGAACGCCACTATTGGCGTTAATGACGGCGATAATGATCATCACCAGGTTGACGGCTCCCAGTATCCAGAACATCAAAATACCGATTAGAATCAGCATCAGAAGCATGCAGGCCACGGCCGCGATAAACATGGTGATCTGGAAGTTCAGTGCTTCTTTACCCTGTTCATCGACAAAGCTGTATTGATCCTTTTTTAGCAGCCAGACAATCAGAGGGCCGAGAATAAAGCCGATGCCGGAAAAGAACCCTGTCAACGCGCTCAAATGGCAAAGCATGCCCCACATCCGCTCGTCTGAACTCATCGCGCTACTGCTCACCTCGTTCATTATTGCCTCTCTGGCAGATATTCAAAGTTGATAAAGAACCATCAGTACGAGCGAAAATCCGACCCACATGACAAATGTCAACGGCACGCCCAGCCGCAGGAAATCCGCAAAGCGGTAACCGCCCGCGCTCATTATCAGCAAGTTGGTCGTGTAGCCCATGGGTGTGGCGAAACTCATGTTGGCGCCGAAAATAACCGCCAGCAAAAAAGGTTCTACCGGCGCGCCCAGTTGAGTAGCGATACTGATGGAAATCGGTGCGCCGATTACCGCCGCCGCATTATTGGTGACCACATTCGTTACCAGCGCCATCGCCAGTATCAGCGCGCTGAGCACACCTGCTACCGGCAAGCCACGCGTTGAAAATACAAAAAGCTGCGCCAGGTAGTCGGCGGCTCCGGTCACTGTCAGCGCCAGACCTAATCCCAGGCTAGCGACGATGACCAGGATAATCTGGGCACTGAGCGACTGACCCACATCACTCCATCGCAGGCAACCGGTAACAATCATCAGCGCGACGCCCGCCACACTACTGACCGAGATCGACAACAATCCGGTCGCCGCCGCACCAACGATCCCGGCCATGATGAACAGCGCACGATTTGACCTGGCCTTGCGAGGCAAATCGGTCGTGCCATCCAGTACCAGCATCTCGCCGCTGTTGCGTAATTCGTTGACATTGTCGCTGCTGCCCTGGACCAGCAGTACATCACCAGAACTCAGCACGAAATCTGCCAATTCGCCGCTGGCATGATCCACATTCAACCCGGCCCGGTGTATAGCGAGAGGCAGAAGGCGGTAGCGCGTCGCGAACCGCATGTGGCGCAGCGACCGATGATGCAATGGCGACCCACGGGTTACCACGACCTCGGCCAGTTGCTGATCGCCGGCGCTGAGCGGGAACTGTTCGCTGACCGGATGCTGCAGATCAGTCACGTTATACAATCGCGCGCCGAGTACGTGTTCAAACTCTTTCAGCCGCTCAGGCGTATCCCTGACAAAAAGGCGATCGCCCGCGGTTATGGTTGCGGATGGCAATCGGGTAACCGACAGATTTTCGCCACGCTGAATTCTTTCGACTCGCATCCGGTTGTTGGTCATCGCCAGCACTTCGGACAAGGTTTTGCCAGCAGCGGCGCTGCCTGTATCCACATGCAGTAACGCATTGAATACCCGTGGCGTGATATCCGCTAGCGCGGAGCTTCGCTTCGGCAAAAGATACGGCCCGACCAGCCAGAGAAAAAGGATGCCCACCCCGCCGACGATGGCGACCGGCAGGGCAAAATCGAACATGCCGATCTGCGGGAGTCCCATATCCCTGGCAATACCAACAACAAGCAGATTGGTCGAAGTACCTATCGTCGTCGCCATGCCACCGATAGTCGCGGCAAACCCCATCGGCATCAGCATGCCGGTGGCGGACGACCCGCTGCGCAGCGCTATGCTGACCAGCACGGGTAACAACATAATGACTATCGGTGTGTTGTTCAGGAAACCACTGAGTACACCAACGACCAGCAACGTCATCAGCATGGAGAACTGCGGGTGCTTGGACCACCCCGATGACGCAAGTCGCACCAGGGGCTGCAAAGCCCCTGTCGTCTCCAGACCTTTGGCCGCCACCATCAGCGCGCAGATTGTGATCAAGGACTCGTTGCCAAATGCCGAAAAAAAATCGGCCGGCGTGACCATGCCATCGCTGCTTTGATAAGGAAAAACCCAGGCACCGAAAACCAACGCCGCCAGGACCATCAGGCTGGATGTTTCCAGCGGGATACGGTCCCGGGTAAACAGGAAAAGCGCCAGCAGAGTCAGCGCCAGGGCGGCGATACCATGTGCGTCAGGCAATTGCGGCAAATGATACTCCTTGGCTTTCTGCCAGCCGGCCCCGCGCAAAGCTGTGCGGCACTCCGGGCGGGAAAAAACACCCGGAACAGGTCCGGGCTCGTATGACCGTATATCACGCCCGGCGCAAACTTGCCAATGGGTACGCTGCCGAATTCCAGCCTGAAACACCGCCCGTATCTGGCAAATAGCGGCGATCGGAGGGGTTTGCCGTTTCATCGTTTTTTTGCCGCCCAAGCCATGCGAAACAAACGATCAAGGCGTTCTTTGCGCATACTGAGCCAAGCGGGTATTCGCCAGATCATCAAATCGGCGCTACTCAGCAATGGAAACAGGCAAGTCTCCGACGCTGTGCGTAAGGCAGGTTCATCAGGTATCAGGTCCCACGGTGATATCGCCAGGCTGAAGCTGGGGCGGGTTCCTGACAGATCCAGCCTCGATGAAAACTGGTGCCGGAGATCGGGACAATCGATTTCGGCAACCCAGCCAGGCGCCCTGCGCTGACCCGCTTTCTCCAAAAAATACCGCCTGGATGCCAGCCTCAGACTGCGCCGAAACACCTCGATAATTTCCCTCAGGCGGTCACAGGCAACCGCCGGGCAACGAGATAACCGCCGCGACAATGGCAGCAAGCCTCTTAGCCAAAGGACTGCCCGCCGCTCATGTTGCGCGTGCAGTGCGATGGATGCAGATGGCCAGCGGGTTGTTGCCAACCGCCTGTCCACCACTCGGACCAGGTCGTGACTCAGGCATCCTGGCCGCCATAGCTGGGGCAGGCTCAGCGCCGCAAGATCCAGTTCGAACACAATTTGCGCACCGTAGTCAGGCGCTTTTACCAGTAGCGGCGACGCTACGCTGGCGAAACACTGCGCATCCAGGTCCAGCGGACTCCGACCATCGTGATCGATAAACAGCTCAGGGCCGGCTTTCCCCTCGGCCTGCTCCAGCCAGGCCCACCAAATCTGGCGCGGTGACGGTACCCCGGCCGCGCCACCGGGTCCGCTTCGATGAGTTGCCAGTTCGTGGTCAAACTGCACCGCGCGAAGAAACTCGTCGCTTATGCGGATCACCAGCTTGCGTGGGTCCAGATCCAGCCGGTCCCGGGCGGCTAACGCAGGTGTGTCCGGGTGATCGCTCGATATGACGATCGACGCCGACTCCAGGCTCAGGCCACGCGCAGCCAAGGCCTGAGAAATCGAAAGGAGTGGCTCAACCAGGCCGTTGTGGGTGGATCCGCTACCCGTTGACGATGACGGCATCGAGGACAAATCCAGCGTTACTTTCTTGCCGGCGGCAAGCAAAGGGGCAATACGCCTCGTGGTTTTCTCAACCGGCTCCGGCTGCCCTGGCTGTAGCCGGACCGCAAAGCCGTCGGCAGCCTGCATGCCCGGCGGCAGCCTCAACACTTTTGCTCTCAGGGACGACCGGTTATGGCCGGTCAGATACTGGCCCGCGTCCGCTACCTGGTCTGTTTGCCGATCACTGTCGCTCGTTTCACTTGTGCCATCCATGGCTCACCGATCCCTGTGCTCGCTGCTAATGTGCCATAGTCTGCACTTCACACAGGTCGCAGATTCTGACGAATGCCGCCAGTTACGCCGGGGAGAGAGGGCGGGAAATGATAGAGCTTTTTACCGCGGGAACGCCAAACGGGCGGAAAATCTCGGTGATGCTCGAAGAGACCGGCCTGGCATATACGGTCAGGGAATTGCGCCTGGGCGAGCTGGAGCAAAAACAACCGGAATACCTGGCAATCAACCCGAATGGCCGTATTCCAACCATAGTCGATCATGACGAAAACGATTTCGTGGTTTTCGAATCCGGAGCCATCCTGATCTACCTGGCGGAGAAATCCGGAATGCTGATGCCACAGGGCAAAAAGGCGGAATCCGTCGTCATGCAGTGGCTGATGTTTCAGATGGGCGGCATCGGACCCATGATGGGACAGGCCAATGTCTTTTATCGATATGCAAGCGAAAAAATCGACTATGCGATTCGCCGGTACCAGGCAGAGTGCAGGCGGCTGTTCGAGGTTTTGGACCATCGGCTGTCGGCAGCGGAGTACCTGGCCGGCGACTACTCGATAGCCGACGTCGCCACCTACCCCTGGGTCTCCACAAATGACTGGTCAGGCGTCAGCATAGAAGGCCTCAATCATTTGCGGACCTGGCTCGAAAAAGTCGGCTCCCGCCCGGCGGTCATCCGCGGGATGGCCATACCAACGCCACCGAGACAACCCGAGGGTGAAAAGAAAGAGGAATTTATCCGCCAAGCACAAAAAATGCTGGTTAGTTAAATTGCCTGCCTGCCGACAGGCCGGCGCTCAAAAATTGCTGACACTGTCCGCCAATTCGCGCCGCCGGATATCCGGGACCTGCGCATCGTCGCTGGGGTAACCGGCAACGATCAGCAAGAAAGGCCTCTCGTGCTTTGGGCGCCCCAGGATCGTGTTGAGAAACTTCATCGGGCTCGGCGTGTGCGTTAGCGAGGCCAGACCTGCGCGGTGCAGTGCAGCGATCAGCATCCCGGTCGCCAGGCCGACTGACTCGGTCGGATAGTAATGTTTGAATTTCCGTCCATCGGGCAACAAGCCGAATTTCTGCACAAAAACAGCGACCAGGCAGGGCGCGGCTTCAAGGAAGGGCTTATGCTCATCGGTACCCAATGGCTGCAACGCCTCCAACCACTCGGCCGATGCCCGGTGTGCATAGAATTCTTTTTCCTCGAGCTCTGCCGCAACCCGAATACGGCGCTTGATCTCAGGGTCCCGCACCACCACGAAATGCCAGGGTTGCATATTGGCGCCGCTGGGTGCGCTGAGCGCCGCCTGCAGGCAATGCTCGATCACGCCTGGCGGCAGTGGCCGGTCGGAAAAATCACGAACGGTGCGCCGGCGCTGCAAATCATCGGCAAATTCCTTTGCCCGTGCCAGCATCTCCTCCGGCGGATACTCTCGGTAGGTGCTGAGCGGCAGGAAACTGGCATCTTTCATTCTGGGCTCCGGTATTTTTCAGATTCTTGAAAACCAGGCCTGCGGGTATCATCCGTCGAATCGTTCATCGATCAGATGCTCCTCGTAACCTGCCTCGTGGATACCATTGTCTTACAAGGCAAACTTTCGTACTGAAATTCCTGCGCGGTGAACCGATTGCGGGTCGCCACTGATCAACGGATGCCAAGGCTCGCTTACACTGCAATTCAGGCTTGTTATCATCCGCCAAGACACTAGGATAACTCATGCAAAGCGTATTTCTGGACTTCGCGACAATAAGCCGCGGCGATATTGACGTCGAATCGCTCAACAAGGCCCTGCCGGATCTGCAGTATTTCCCAACTACCGAATCCGCGGAACTGCACCAGCGCGTCAGGAATGCCGAGATTGTTCTGACCAACAAGATCAAAATAGACCGCGAAACGATCGCCGCCGCTCCGGATCTGAAGTTGGTTTGCCTGGCGGCGACCGGCACCAACAATGTCGATCTCGAGGCCGCTGATGAGCGCGGTATCGCCGTATGCAATATTGTCGCTTATTGCACCGCTGCCGTCGTCCAGCATGTATTCGCCCTGATCATGAGTCTCAATCAGCATCTTCGCGAATACCAGGCCCTGTTGCGCCAGGGCGCCTGGAAACGCAGCCCACAATTTTGCCTGCTGGATTATCCGATCCGCGAGCTTGCCGGAAGCACGCTTGGAATTGTCGGTTATGGCGAGCTAGGCCAGGGCGTTGCGCAAGCGGCGGCGGCATTCGGCATGAAGGTTTTGGTCGCGAAACGGCCGGGGGGTCGCCCCGGTGACGGGTCGGCAACGACCATTGCTCCGGCGCGTCTGCCACTGGAGCGAATGCTGCCGGCAGTCGACATACTCAGCCTGCATTGTCCGCTGACGCCGGCAACCGACAAACTGATCGGCGCGAAGGAACTGAAACTAATGCCAGGACACGCCTTGCTGATCAATACGGCCAGGGGCGCGCTGGTGGATGAAGGGGCGCTGCTGCATGCGCTCAGGGAAAACCTGATCGGCGGCGCCGGCATCGATGTGCTCAGCGAAGAACCGCCGGTCAATGGCAATGTGCTACTCGACGCCGATCTGCCAAACCTCATTGTCACACCTCATATCGCCTGGGCTACCCGCGAAGCCCGGCAACGCGCGATCGATGAAATGGCGGAGAATATCAGCGTCTTTTGCGGCGGCGGCCACCGGAACCGGGTAATTTGAGCGCTAACAAACCGACCGCCTTTGCGCTCGACGAGGCCGATTGTTGCTCTTCGATCAGGGCAAATGATATATAAGAAACCTGCCTGCAGAACCGGCAACTACAATCTTGGCATTCAGGAGAGGAAAGTGGAAAAAGTCTGGTTGAAAAACTATCCGCCCGGCATCTCGGAAGAAATCAGTTTCGAGACTTTCTCTTCGTTGAAAGACCTGGTCGAAACGAGTTGCAAGAGATACTCCAGCCAGCCGGCATTTTCCAATATGGGGCGGGAAATGAGTTTTGGCGAACTTGACCAGAAAAGCCGCTACCTGGCCGCCTATCTGCAAAAAGTCGCCGGCCTGGTCAAAGGCGATCGCGTAGCGCTGATGATGCCGAATATTCTGCAGTACCCGATTGCGATTGCCGGCACACTGCGCGCCGGTCTCGTCGGGGTCAACGTCAACCCGCTATACACTCCGCGCGAACTGAAACACCAACTCAAGGACTCAGGTGCAAAGGCGATCGTGATCGTCGAGAATTTCGCCCACACCCTGGCCAAGGTAATCGAAGACACCGACGTAAAAGTCGTGATCACAACCCAGCTCGGCGACCTGCTGGGTTTTCCAAAGTCGCTACTCGTCAATACGGTCGTAAAAAAGGTCAAGAAAATGGTACCGGACTGGAATATCCCGGGCTCGATTACTTTCAAAAAAGCGCTGGCCGAAGGTAAATGGCAAACGCTCGACGATGTAGACCTAAGCCATGAGGATATCGCGTTTCTTCAGTATACCGGCGGCACCACTGGCGTCTCAAAGGGCGCGATGCTAACCCATCGCAACCTGGTCTCCAATGTCGAGCAGGCCGCTGCCTGGCTGGGCAAAGACAGCATCGGTGACACCGAAATCGTAATCACGGCGTTGCCGCTTTATCACATATTCGCATTGACGGCGAATTGCCTGCTTTTTCTAAGCGTAGGCGGAAAAAATATCCTGATCACCGATCCACGCGATTTTCCCGGTTTCGTCAAGGAACTGAAAAAACATCGATTCACGTTTATCAGTGGCGTCAATACGCTATTCAACGCGCTGTTGCACACGCCAGGTTTTTCGGAGGTCGATTTCAGCGGCCTCCAGGTTACCCTTGGCGGTGGCATGGCGGTCCAGGGGGCGGTCGCCAAGCACTGGAAAAAGGTGACCGGCAATACACTGGTGCAAGCGTACGGCCTGACCGAAACCTCGCCGGCTGCCTGCATCAACCCGATAGTCGAAGGCGCGGAGTTCAACGGTTCGATCGGCTTGCCAATTCCTTCGACCGAAGCATCGATCGTCGATGACGATGGTAACGAGCTGGGACTGGGTGAGATTGGTGAAATTTGTATCAAGGGCCCACAAGTGATGGCGGGATATTGGCAGCAACCCGAGGAAACGGACAAAGTCATGCTGGAAGGGGGCTGGTTCCGAACCGGCGATATGGGGCGCATGGACGAGAACGGCTTTATTTTTATCGAAGACCGTAAGAAGGACATGATCCTGGTATCCGGCTTCAATGTTTACCCCAATGAAATAGAAGCCGTTGCGGTCGAACACGAAAAAATACTCGAAGCCGCGGCCATCGGGAAGGCCGACGAAAAATCCGGTGAAGTGGTGCAGTTATTTGTCGTCAAAAAGGACCCTTCACTGACGGCCGAAGAGGTCATCGAGCACTGCCGCAAGAGCCTGACCGCCTACAAGGTGCCAAAGGAAGTCATCTTCCGAGATGATCTGCCGAAGACCAACGTCGGCAAAATCCTTCGGCGCGAGTTGCGCGACGGCGGCGCCCAATAATCGATAGCTTGAAATCTAAACGACCGACAACAATTTTCCACTCCGCCAGCGTCTGCTACTTTGATGAAGTCGACAATCGATAGGCTTGTTTGCGACACCGGCTCAGGCCTTTTGGGGAAATAGCGCCTGCGCTTCTGATGCAGCGGATAACGGTGTTATATTGCTCTACCATAATAATTACCTGTTAGCTGGCGCAGACGCACAATGCCAAGACCAAAGTCCTCTCGCATATTTATTCGCCTTACGGATGGGCTTTATGATTTCTTGTGGATTAACGTCATGCCGGACAAATCAGTGATGTTGGGTATCGCCTACCAAGGCAAAGAAACGGTCGAGTTAGTTGTAGATCCAGAGCGAGGCGAACTTAGGCTAAAAGAATTGGCAGTCAAAGAGTCTTTGAAAAACCCGAAGATCACTTTTCACCAATCGGGGCAGTATAAACTAAATGCTCGGGTGGGATTGAGTGAAGAATCAATTGATCGATGTACTGTCGTTGGGCCAAGGCTAGATGAAATCAAACGCAGACGAATGGCGGAGATCTTGATACCTAATACTTTAACTCGCTCTAAAAGAGTGAAATCTATTCGTGATATTGAATTGGACGCGACAGGGTTCCCCCGTCAACTGTTGAGGTGCACCGTGTGGTGTTGTAAAAGGGAGCTATTTGATGAATTTATGGCCTATCCGAAACAAATGGTTAACACATCGCAAAATGAATTCACCAATGCAGTTGAAGATGGATCAAAAGTATGGGCATTTACGCTTCGTACCACTGAGTCAGATACGGTTTTGAGTGATAAGTTTTATATACATTTGCCTGGCGAAGTGAAGTGGGGCAATGGCGATGACGCCAGCTAACCAGTGCGAGCAGACGGACCGGCGTACCGCCGGCCGCTGTCGCAGGCGTTAGACGGCATAGCCGAAATTGTGCATGGACCAAATGATCGCCTTACGACACAAAGCGGATGTTGGGGTGGTAGAGTTTTGAACGGCAGCAAATGACCCAAAGCGAACATGTACGCTTTATACTGCACGGCAAGATTTCAGCACTTTGCAAGATAATCAATGGCTAGCTGGTGCGCGGACGATCCGTGGCGCCCTCTACGACGGAGGTGTGGGATGAGACTTCCTCGACGCTCTGTTCTTTTCGCCGCGTCCCTATCACTCCTGGTTGGCTGCCAGACTGCACTCGAGCGCACAGAGCGGGGAGTCGAGTGGCCGATATACGGCGGCGATTCGGGCGGGATGAAATATTCCCCGCTGACGCAGATCAATCGAAGCAACGTTCAGCTGCTGGAACTTGCCTGGACCTGGAAGACCGGCGAGAAACCGTTGCTAGGGCCGAGACGGCCTCGGGGGCACGACGTCTGGCCGGGAATGTTCGAAGCAACGCCGCTCATGATCGGCGACTCTCTTTACTTAAGTACGCCGTTCAACCGGGTCGTGGCGTTGAACGCGAGTACGGGCGCGGAGCTGTGGAGCTACGATCCCCGTGCCTACGAGTGGGGCAGGACCGATACGCATCGGGGCGTCGCTACATGGACGAACGGGGAGGAGCGGCGGATCTTCATCAACACCCGCTGGCGTTTGATCGCGATCGATGCCAGCACCGGAACGCCAATCCCGACGTTCGGACAGAATGGCGAGATCGATCTCACCAAGAATCTAATATGGGAGGTTCACAGTAGGCTCCACTACAGAAATACGTCCCCACCTGTCGTTTACGAAAACCTGGTGATCGTCGGCAGCGGGATGTGGGACCGAGGTGCGGTCTACAAACGGAGTCCACCCGGGGATGTTCAAGCTTTTGACGTGCGGACGGGCCGGCGCGTATGGAGCTTCCATACTATCCCGCAGGAAGGCGAGTTCGGAAACGAGACTTGGGAGGATGATTCTTGGTCATATACCGGTAACACGAACGTCTGGGGCCCCTTTACGGTCGACGACCGGCGCGGCTTGGTCTATCTGCCCGTCAGCGCAGCCAACAGTGACTATTATGGTGGCCACCGGAAAGGTGACAACCTATTTTCTCAGACCATTGTTTGTCTGAACGCCAACACTGGGGAGCGTGTGTGGCACTTCCAGACGATTCATCACGGTCTTTGGGATTGGGACCTTTCCTCTCCACCGAACCTCGTGACGATCCAGGTTGACGGTAGGACGATCGATGCGGTGGTGATGCTTGGGAAGACCGGGTTCGCCTACGTTTTCGATCGCGTCACCGGGGAACCAGTCTGGCCGATCGAAGAACGGCGGGTACCCGAAAGCGATGTGCCAGGTGAACGGGTATCGCCGACACAGCCTTTTCCGACCAAGCCTCCACCCTTTTCCAAGCAGGGGTTCACGCTGGACGACGTGATCGATTTCACCCCTGAGGTAAGAGCTATGGCCATTGAGAAAATAAAGGACTATCGCCTCGGGCCGCTATTCACACCCCCATCGCTCGAAGGGACCATCATCATGCCGGGTGGCGGAGGCGGAGCAAATTACGGCGGCGCGGCATTCGATCCGGAAGGCGGCGTTCTCTACGTCCGATCGACCAATCTACTGGGGTTGCTCAAGCTTGAGAAGAACGAGCCAGGTGTCGGCGAAGTCGACTACGAGATGCGAATAAGCGACATGGTGCTTGAGGATGCCGTCGATGGGCTCCCGATTAGCCAACCACCCTATGCCGTGCTTACCGCCATCGATCTGAACGCTGGTGAGCACGTCTGGCAGGTAACGCTCGGAGATTCGCCCTGGATTCGAAATCATCCTCTCCTCCAACAGGTGGAACTCCCGCAGCTCGGGATCGCAATAAGTGTAGGTCTTTCTGGACCGCTCGTCACTCGGGGTGGGTTGGTGTTCATCAGCGGCGGAAGTTCCGCGCTCTATGCGATCGACAGCCTAAGTGGGGAAACGCTCTGGAAAGCCGATCTGGGGGGCGGCGGCTATGGGAACCCGATGACCTATCAGACACGCTCGGGTCGCCAGTATGTCGTTATTGCGACCGGGGAAGAAGACGCGACACTTATGGCCTTCGCGCTGCCGCAACGCTGAACAGCGCTGGTGCCTTCGCTGCGTCGAGCGGCTAAATCGAGGAGCTCCGGATAGCCAATGGGTCAATATGCACGGATGGGTGCCGAAACCGTTGGATACAAGGTGGGGCGCCGGCTGCCCTTAGCGGACTGAATGAACAAAGTCCGCTTTAGGCCGGAAGGAAACGGACTGGCAAGTGGACACAAATGCCGTCTAACCAGGCGCTGAACTCGACACCAAGCATCTGTCACGCAGCTTGCATACGCAACTTCCGCGCCAGATACTTGGCGCAAGTTAGCTAAACGTTAGCTGCTTGAGAAAAGAGTGCCCGCGAATGAGGCTGCAGACCACAGGCAAACAATGCAGTATGGCCACGCGGCTCACGTTGATCCTTGTAACATTGTCGGCCATCGCCTGCTCGGCATCGCATCCTACGCCGAGCCGTCCAACGGGACGCGCGTTCACGGAAGCCGAGGTGCTTTTCCACCGGGACCCGCGTTGGCTCGGGGCCGATGCCGCACTTTCGGTTCCGCTCGGCAACGGTCGCACGGTCTGGCTCTTCGGTGACACATTCATCGCCAAGTCGAACGCCCACGTGCGCTCGGAGTCCGCAATGGTGAGAAACACGGTCGCGATTCAGACGGGGGAGGATCCGCGCACCGCGTCGATTACGTTCCACTGGCGACAGGACAGTGATGGTTCGCCAACATCGTTCTTTCCGGAGCGCGGGGAGCGCTGGTATTGGCCCGGGCACGGAATTCGGCTCGACGAAGGGCCGCTGGTCATCTTCCTATACGCGATCGTGGCGGCACCGGGCCAGGGTCTTGGCTTTGCGACCGCGGGCTACGCCATCGCTGTGATCAGCGATCCAGACGGGTCCCCGGATGCGTGGAACCCGCGCGTTGTCGACATCGCTCCGAGTACCTTCGATGCCGTTCCTGCTACGGCCGTAATCCAAGACGGTGCATACATCGTTGCTGTTGCCATCCGCCAAGAAGGAACACACGCTGGCGCGCTCGTTCGCTATCCGACGGGCTCGCTCGCTGAGGGTGTTGTCGACGTCGCCGAGTGGTGGGCGGATGATGGGCGGGGATGGGTGCCGGAATCCTCACTCGGCGCAGGCGGTCCGGCGTTCGTTCTGAACGATGCGGGAAGCGAGTGCTCGCTCCATTGGGACGAGCGCATGGGATCGTTCATCCACATCGCGAGCTACGGCTTTGGCGCGTCGACGATCGGACTGCGTACCGCACCTGCGCTCACAGGCCCGTGGAGTTCCCCAGTCGTCGTCTACCGTCCACCTGAGTCGGATGGTCCGGGAGCATTCGTGTACGCGGCGAAGGCTCACCCGGAGCTGGTCGGTCCAGACGCCGCCGACCTCGTCGTCACGTACGCCACGAACAGTTTCAAGTTCGGCGATCTCTTTACGCAACAAGGCGCACGCTCTTTATACTGGCCGCGATTCGTTGTTGTGCGGGTAGGCAAGTGAGGCGTGCGCTGTGTGGAAGTAGCTAACAAGGGCATGCAGAATTCAGTATATTATCTTGACAATTGTGTACATGTGTGCATACACTTGCTTCAATGGAATATGAATGGGATTCGGTCAAATCTAAGGCCAACGCAAGGAAGCACGGCGTCAAGTTCGCAGATGCTGTAATTGCCCTGGAAGACGAGTTCGCGATCACTATTGCCGATCCTGATTCAAAGGACGAAGTGCGATTCGTTTCATTGGGTATGGATGCGAACGGTCGTGTTTTGGTTACTGTGTTTACCCACCGTGACGATGCTGTCCGAATTATATCTTCCCGCATCGCATCGAAAGGCGAGCGCAAACGCTACGGAGAAATTTCATGAGGAAAGAATACGATTTCAGCAAGGGCAAACGGGGGCCAGTGGTATCAGCACCTACTAGTAAGAAACGTATCACGATTCGATTGGACGATGAAGTGATTGAATGGTTTAAGAAACAAGTTGACGATGCTGGTGGTGGCAACTATCAGACATTTATTAATCAAGCACTTCGCGAATACATGGTGCAGACACGAGAACCCTTGGAACAAACTTTACGCAGAGTTGTTCGTGAAGAATTAAAGCATGCCAGCTAACCAGCCGATGAAGCGGAAGAACCTGCCCGTCACTTTTCTTGCTTGCGCAAGAAAATCGCCGGCCACGGTTCGCCGTTTATCTAATCGTTAGGTGGTCTTGAACGCATTGCTCATAATTGCTGCTTTTTTGGCTTTCGCTATCGGCGTGGCGCATTCTGTTCTTGGAGAGCGCTATATCCTTATGCGACTGTTGCGCCGGGACGATTTACCCAAGCTGTTCGGTAGTGCCGCTTTCACTGTCCGAACGCTCCGATTTGCTTGGCATCTCACGACCATAGCTTGGTGGGGTTTCGCCGCACTTATTTATTTGCTTGCCCAGAATTCAATCTCCTCTCAAAACTTGTCATTCGTATTGGCAGTCACGTTCTTGGTTACAGGAGCAATCATACTCGTCGCATCGCGTGGGCGACATTTCGCCTGGCCCGTATTTCTGTTTATCGGAGGAGCATGCTTATATGCAGCGACCACCTAAGCAGTTGAAGCAGCCGACCGTGAAAATCGGGTGCTCTTTCTTGTTTCCGTCGTGCGGCACCTGTTGCAGGCGATACTCTGCTGGCTCAGCCACACCGTCTTCGCACGACCGTACCGGTGCATTTCACGAGCGATCACGACCATGGTGAGGCTTGCAGGCTAACTGCAGGGAAAAACCTGACTCGCGCCAGCCCCAGGCGCACAGTACGAAGTGCGCGTTCAGCATCAGCGTAAAATTCCATTCCGCGATATTGTTGTATTCATCACTGGGTGCAATTCCCGATATCACAAGCGACGCGAGCGCAGCGATCAGCATGACCATCGCCAGCCAGGACAGCGCGGGCGGCAGCCAGGCCGGATAAACGGCCGATTCCCTTTTCAAGGTGGTTAGCCAGTAAACCTGGATAAGCTGGGCGAGAAAAGTCAGGCCATAGAACAAAAATGCACCAAAGCGCCTCAGAAGCTGATACGTCGTTCCCTCGCTGCCAAGAAAAGTTACGTACATCGCAAACAACACCGCGCCCGCGACCCCGATCGCCGCCATCGAGAACGATGGCTTTTTGCCGATACCGATACACAGTTGCCGGAGCCAGGCGAGACTGAATACCCAGTAAATCACCAACAACAGGGACATCGGCAGCATGACTGCCCGAAAGAGAAAAATCGCCGGCAGGTTTCGACTGGCGCGGCTAATCGAGGCACAGCCATCGACGATGGGAAGACACCAGGGCACCAGTTCGTGGCTGGCGGAAACCAGGTACGTAATGCAGACCAGGAGCGTCGGCACCAGACCCACCAAGAGAGGAAGCCAGTACAAACGGCTGCTGCTTCTTTCTGTTGGTTCAGGTGATTTGTATGCTAGGCGAATATCTGAATTACCGTGTGTATCGTCAGCCCGACCATCCCGCCGACCAGTGTCCCGTTGATGCGAATAAACTGCAGATCCCGGCCAATCTGAACCTCGATGCGTCGCGAGGTCGCCTCGGCATCCCAGCGTTTGACGGTCTCGCTGATCACCGCCGATATCTCGTGGCGATAATGGCCGACCACATACAAAACTACATCGCTGATCCAGTCGTTGACCTGCCTCTGCATTTCCGGGCTATGCAGTAACGCCTCGCCGAACTGCATGATACCCGCTTCTATTTTTCTCCTTATGCGGGAATTCGGATCTGCCGACTCGCGCGAAAGATAAACACTGATTTCATTCCAGATATCGAAAAAATACTGCTGGATCTCCGGGTTGTTGAGCAATTCATCCTTCAGCCGTTCGCCCCTCGCGATTACTTCGGGGTCATTTTTCAGCGCATCCAGAAACCTGCTCACCTCGCGGTCGAAATTCCGCCGGGTTTCATTCTCCGAATCGTCGCCAACCCGTTCGAGTAAATCCTCAAACTCGGTGACCAGTTTGTCATAGATCTCCTGATCGACAAATTTTGGCAACCACCACGGACTGCGTTTCTTGATTCTTGCGCGGATCCTGTCCTTATTCTGCTCCAGTTGCCGTCGTGCTACCGCAGTCAGCGCGTTCATTAACTCCTGGTGGTGATCGCCGGCGGTCAGCAAGTCCAGCGATCGCCCAATCAGCGGCGTAATCTGAATCTGGCGCATCGTCAACTGGAGGTTTTCTCTGAGGAAGTGTCTTAATGCCGTGCTGTCGAATACGTCCAGAAACCAGCGTGCAAAAGCGCCGGCGTCGCCAGCGAGTCGGCGCGCATTGTCTGCCTGGCTCATCCAGCCACCGACTCTCTTCGCAAAGTCCATACCCTTCATCCTGGGCTGCAAGGCGTCTTCGACCAGAAAATTATCGCGTACGAAAGCGGCCAGGTTTTCTCCGATCTCGTCTTTTCGCCGGGCAATAATCGCGGTATGGGGAATGGGAATGCCCATCGGGTGTCGAAACAATGCAGTTACCGCAAACCAGTCTGCCAGCGCGCCGATCATCGCCGCCTCGGCGAATGCGCTTACATAGGCTAGCCAGGCGAAATTTTCCTGGGCCTTGTGGGTCACCACAAATACAGCCGCCATCAACACCAACAACCCTGTCGCCAGGCGTTTCATCGCATTGAGTCTGCGGATCTTGTCTGGTTCCGTCTGGGCGAGATTCATTCGCCGTCTCCACGACCCGTTTATCGGGTGGCGGCCTCCTTGTGCCATGCCGGGCTCAGATCATGGACGGCGCTGACCATCGCCGCCACATTAGCCGGGTCTACTTCGGGGTGAATCCCATGACCGAGATTAAAAACATGGCCCGGTCCATGGCCATAGCTGGCAAGCACTTTTTCAACTTCCTTGCGGATCGCTGCCGGGCCCGCATAAAGAATCGACGGATCCAGGTTGCCTTGCAGGGCGACCTGGTCGCCGGTCAGTTGGCGGGCGTCGGCAAGATCCGTGGTCCAGTCGACGCCCAGTGCGTCACAACCAGTATCCACCATATCGGCCAGGCGGCTGCCGGCGCCTTTGGTGAAAAGAATTACCGGGATGGTATTGCCGTCTTTTTCGCGCACCAGGTTTTCACATATCCGCCGCATGTAGCGCAGTGAGAATTCCCGGTATGCGGCGGGGCTCAACATGCCTCCCCAAGTATCGAAGACCATGACGGCCTGAACGCCGGCATTGATTTGTGCGTTCAGGTAATCGATCGTGGCGCTGGTCAGTTTTTCCATCAATTTGTGCAGCATCGCGGGTTGCTCGTAAAGCATGCACTTGATGCGGGGAAAGTTCTTGCTGCTCCCGCCCTCAACCGCGTAGGTCGCAACCGTCCACGGACTGCCGGCAAAGCCGATCAACGGGACCTGGCCATCGAGCTCTTCGCGAATAACCCGGATGGCCTGCATCACGTAGCCGAGGTCTTGTTCCGGGTCCGGGATCGCAAGTTTCTTGATATCGGCCGCTGTCTGCACGGGCCGTTCGAACCTGGGGCCTTCACCAGCCTCAAAATACAAACCAAGGCCCATCGCGTCCGGTACCGTCAATATATCCGAAAACAAGATTGCCGCATCCAGCGGAAATCGGCGCAGCGGCTGCACGGTAACCTTGCAGGCGAGCTCGGGGTTCCGGCACAAATCCATGAATCCGCCGGCCGCCTTCCTGATCTCCCGGTACTCCGGCAAATAACGACCCGCCTGGCGCATAAACCAGACGGGGGTCCGCTTCACCGGCTTCCTCAGCAAGGCTCTCAACAACAAGTCATTTTTCAATGCGCTCATCGAACCAAACCCTGTTTCGCCGTCCCGAAATGATTGGCGATGTTTTCCTGGATGCGCTCGGCAGCGGCCCGCGGGCTGTCCGCATCGCGTATCGGGCGGCCGATAACGATGTAGTCCGCACCGTTGGCGAAAGCCTGTTCCACACTGACCACCCGTTTCTGATCGTCGACCGGACGATTGTCGAGTGGACGAATGCCTGGAACGATAACCAACAGCCGTTGGTCGATGAATTCTCTCAGCCGTGGCGCCTCGAGGCCTGATGAAACCACGCCATCACAGCCAGCCTCAAGGGCTCTGCGCGCCCTCGATAGCACCAGGTCCTCAACATCGCATGCGAATCCCAGGTCATCCAGGTCGCCGCGATCAAGACTGGTCAACACCGTGACGCCAAGGATTTTGACATCTTCCTTGGCCTCAGCCGCGGCCTCCATGATCGACTGGTTCCCATGTACCGTGGCAAAAGTGATGCCTCGGTTGTTTAATCGCCGGACCGCTGCGGCCACCGTTGCCGGGACGTCAAAAAACTTGAGATCGACGAAAACCTGTTTGTCCCGCGCCACCAGCCAGTCCAGCAACTCGAAATATCCGCCCGCCATCATCAGCTCGAGACCGAGCTTGTAAAACTTCACCGAGTCGCCCAATTCGATTGCCAGGGAGCGTGCCCGCCCGGCGTCGGCAACATCCATCGCGAATATCAGCCGCTGTTCGGGGAGAATTCCGTCATCCATAAAATGGTCTGTTCCCGCTGCTAAAAAATCCGGCGCATTGTATCACCTCACCCGCTCACCGGGTTTCATGAAATCCAGGTCGCGCTACTGGTTTCCTTCCAGGTATCTCCTTCCTTCTCGTAAATGACGACGAAACCACCACCGCTGAGATATACGACATTTGAATCCTTCGCCTTCGCCCACATGCTGTGCAACCGAATACTGGCAGTATCGCTGTCCGGGAAACTCAGTTCAGAAACATAAATAAACAGAAAATCACCATCCCGGTTCGCCCGGGTGTCGATTTCCCGTTTGGTCAGCACCAGGATTTCGACCCCGTCCAGCCTCGGCTTCCAGTCGGCCGGCAGATTTTGATCTGACAATATCACCTTCCGCGGATCCGCAAACAGGCCGTGATCGGGGATTTTCTTCTCGATCAACGCACGCTGCATCGCCAGGTCGAGAATCCTGGTTTCCCGGGTATCCGCTGGCGCCGCCTGGGTATCAGGCGATCGCTGGCCCTGGCAGGCGAAAATCAGCAGCGCAGCGAGCACAATTCCACCTATCTTTCTCATCGATCATCTCCCGGCTCAATCAGCCGCTGGTATTCACTGAGGGCAAACCTGTCCGTCATACCGGCGATATAGTCGGCGACGGCTCGCGCCCGTGTCTCCTCCACAGCGCCTTCGCTATCGGACCCAAGCCGCTCGGACAGTAAATCCGGACGCGACATGTAGCAGGAAAACAGGCTGCGCATGATTCGATCCGCCTTGTCGGTCATCCGCCTCACCCGTTCATGGCTGTAAAGTGTCTGACGCAAAAAGCGTTTCAATTCGCGATGGGCCTTGCCGACCGACTCGCTCATATCCAGAATCGATTTACCGTGCCGGCGAACATCATCTATAGACGCCGGCGACACACGATCGAGTTCCTTGCGGGTGTTTTCTATCAGGTCACTCACCACATGGTTGATCATGCAGCGGACCGTTTCGTGAATTACCGTTCTCCCGACCAGTGCAGGATACTTTGCCACCACTTCCCGATAACAGTTATTGAACATTTCGAGCTTGCACAACTGCTCGATACTGATCATACCGGCCCGCAACCCGTCATCGACATCGTGATTGTTATAAGCAATTTCGTCCGCGAAATTGGCCAGCTGCGCCTCAAGGCCAGGCTGCTGCCGGTTGAGAAATCGCTCGCCCAGTTCGCCGAGCTCCCGCGCGTTGCCCCTGGAACAGTGTTTCAGAATTCCTTCCCGGGTTTCAAAGCACAGGTTCAGCCCGCGAAACTCGGCGTATTTTTCTTCCAGCTTGTCCACGACGCGCAGCGATTGCAGGTTGTGCTCGAACCCGCCGTAGTCCCGCATACAATCATTCAACGCCTCCTGTCCGGCGTGGCCAAACGGAGTGTGGCCCAGGTCGTGTGCCAGGCATATCGCCTCGGTCAGATATTCATTGAGCCCCAGCGCAACGGCAACGGAGCGGCCAATCTGGGACACTTCCAGTGAATGCGTCAGGCGCGTGCGGTACATATCGCCTTCGTGATTGACGAAAACCTGGGTCTTGTACATCAGGCGCCGGAAAGCGCCGCAGTGAATTATGCGGTCGCGGTCACGCTGAAATTCCGAGCGTGGATGGGCTGGCGGTTCCGGATAGACACGGCCGCGGCTCCGGTCATCATGCGCAGCCCAGGGCGCGAGACCAGACCCGGAAGCCAGGCTCGGCATCAGCGGCAATACTCCCGCATCACGGACTCGGGCAAGGCAGGATCGAAACTGTCGCAAAGCACGACGCTGCCCGGCTCTTCGGGCAAGACCAGCGTCAGCTTTCCGGACAAGACCTTTTTGTCCATTGCCATCTTTCTTGCCAGCTTGCCAGGGTCCAGCCCTTCAATGCCGGTTGGCAGCCCGCACTGTTCATTGAGATTGCAGATTCGCTGGACCAGCTCCGCGTCCGCCAGACCCACACGCACCGCTACCTCGGCCGCAAGCAGCAAGCCCACCGCCACCGCCTCACCATGCAAATACCGGTAATCCGACTCGGCCTCGATCGCGTGGGCAAAACTATGACCGAGATTCAGCAACGCGCGTGGTCCGGATTCTTTTTCGTCCTCCGCCACGATTCGGGCCTTGATCCGGCAGCTTGTTTCTATCGCGTGGATCAGCGATTGCTGATCGCGCAGCAGCACTTTCCTGGCGTGGCTTTCCAGCCAGCCAAAAAAAGTTTCGTCTGCGATCAGTGCTGATTTCACGATCTCGGCCATCCCGGCTCTCATCTGCCGGTCATCGAGGGTATCCAGCGTCGCGAGGTCGGCAACCACACCGATTGGCTGGTGAAAAGCGCCAACCAGGTTTTTCCCCCCGGCGTGGTTGATCGCGGTTTTGCCGCCAATCGCTGCATCTGCCTGGGCAAGCAAGGTGGTCGGGCAAATAATATGGGCAATCCCTCGCTGGTAGCAGGCAGCGGCAAACCCCGCGATATCCGAAACGACGCCACCACCCAGCGATACAATGGTAGCGTCCCGATGCATACCGGATTCAATCAGTCTATCCAGCAAAATCGAGAAATATTCCAGATTCTTGAATTGCTCACCATCGGGGAGCTCATATTTAGAGAGCTCAAACACCGCCAGCGCTTTTTCGAGCACAGCCGCGTGCAAAGGACCGACGGTCTCGTTGCTAACCAAAAAAACCTGCTTTCCCCTTACCATGCCCGCGATCAGATCGGAGTCACCCAGCAGGCCGCGACCTATATGGACGGGGCAGGAACCGCTGGCCGCTTCGACGATCACTGTTTTCACTGCCGCATCACCTGTCGCGCTTGACCCAGCTTACGATTTCGGCGGCAACAGCCGGTACTTTCCGGCCATTCGTATCAATCGTCAGATCGGCCATTTTCTCGTAGATCGGCTCTCTTTGCCGGGCGAGTTTCGCCAACGTTTCTTCGGGGCTTTCGCCATCCAGCAAGGGCCGGTTGGCAACCAGTCTTGTACGCCTAAGCTGTTGCGTGATGCTGGCGCGCAGATAAACCACACGCCCCCTTTGCGAAAGCCTGCTCCTGTTCTGCGGGTCGAGCACCGCACCACCGCCGGTAGCCAGCACGATGGATGGCCGTTGCGTCAAGCGTTCAATCGCCACTGTCTCGCGCTCCCGAAAACCGCCCTCTCCTTCCTTTTCGAAAATGAACCCGATATCGACGCCAGTCTGTTCCTGTATTTCGAGATCGGTATCGTAAAACTGCAAACCCAGTTCCTTGCCGAGCCACCGCCCGACCGCGGTCTTTCCGGCGCCCATCGGGCCTATCAAGAACAAACTGGAAGTCATGTGTATTGGCAATTGCGAAAAAAGGTACCGGTCAAGCTTAACTGCTTACGAAGCCTTTCGGCTACTCGCACACCGGGGTTTCGCGTCTGCAACAGGGTTGCCCGAGGGTGCTGGGCCTGCAATTATTACGCCGTCGCCCGGCTAAAAATCAGATCGTAACCCAGCATTCCCACGAGCATGGAAAGCACAAATGCCGGGGCTTCCCAACTGAAAAACGTCAACGCCGCAATGGCCGGACCCGGGCAAAAGCCGACCAGCCCCCAGCCCGTGCCAAACATGGCAGATCCCAAAATCAGCTTCTGGTCCGCGCGAGTCTTTAGGGGCAGATAAAATTTTATGTCCCAAAGTGGCTGCGCCTTTCTTAACACCCGGCGGTAAAAAAACATTGTGACCAGAACCGCGCTCCCCATCGTCAACAGCAAACTCGGATCCCAGTCACCGGCGATATCCAGGAAGGCTTGAACCTTCACTGGATTGACCATCTGCGAGACGGCCAGCCCGGCGCCAAAGATAGCGCCGGCAACAAGACCCGCGAGTTTTCTTTTTGCCGGAAGTGTCATCAGATCGCGCCTGGCACATGCAGAAGATGGCGCATGACAAAGACCGTCAGCAAGCCGAAGCTAAAAAATATCAATGTCGCAATCAGTGAACGAGGCGATAGCTGACCAATACCACAGACGCCATGCCCACTGGTGCAACCACTCCCCATCCGGGTCCCCACGCCAACCAGAAACCCTGCAGGCAACACCAGCCACGGATTGCCCGATCGCACGCTAAAACCGGCGTCGACCAGCGAAAACCAACCGGCCGTGCCTGCCAGCAACCCCAGCAAAAAAAACCAGCGCCAGGTTCTCTCTGTGGCCGCCGGCCCGACTGCGCCGGCGACGATTCCGCTGATACCGGCAATTCTTCCGTTGGTCCACAAGAGCAGACTCGCCGAAAGGCCGATCAATACTCCACCAAGCGTCGCTGAAAGAGGGGTGAATTCAGACATGAGCGATCTTAAAACCGGTCCAGTGGAAGTTTGAGATAGCGGGTTCCGTTGTCTTCAGGTTCTGGCAGTGCGCCCGCGCGGATGTTGACCTGGATCGATGGAAGAATCAGCGCCGGCATATCGAGCTGGGCATCCCTGGCGATACGCATCTTGACAAACTTATCGACGTTGCTGGACTCGTTCACATGAATATTGTGCTTTTTCCCATTGCCAACCGTGGTCACGCAACTCTTTTCACGGCCAGTCGGTGGATAATCGTGGCAAAGAAACAAGCGTGTATCGTCGGCCAATTCATAAATCCTCTTGATGGACCGGTAGAGGAGGCGCGCATCGCCCCCGGGGAAATCGCAGCGCGCGGTGCCGAAGTCCGGCATGAACATCGTGTCGCCAACAAAAGCGGCATCGCCAAACACATAGGTTACGCTGTCGCTGGTATGTCCGGGGGTGTGCATGACCCGGCCACAGATACTCCCGATCCGAATCTCCTCGTTGTCACCGAACAGATGGTCGAACTGGCTCCCGTCTGGCCGGAAATCCTCGTCTGCAAGATTAAAAACTTTCGCAAAGGTCTCCTGTACCGCGGTGATTCCCTCGCCGATTCCTGTCTTCGCACCGAGTTTTCCGCGCAGGTACATCGCGGCGCTCAGGTGATCGGCGTGCACGTGGGTCTCTAGGATCCAGTGCGCCTGGTACCCGTTTTCGCCCAGCCAGGCGATTAACCGATCAGCAGACTCGGTGCTGGTGCGCCCGGACTTGCAATCAAAATCGAGTACCGAGTCGATAATCGCGGCCTGGCGAGAAACTGGGTCAGCCGCCACATGGCTGAATGTCGATGTCGCCTCGTGGAAAAAGCTCTCTACTTGAATCTGCATTTTGCCGCCTTTGCGTCAGTGCCCGCTGCTCAGGCAACGGCTGTCTGCCTGTATCCGTTATTGCCTGGCATATCGTAAGCGTTATTATCGGCCAGAGTATCATTGGCGTTTTTAACCGTAAATTGGAGAATGCCTGCCTGCGGCTAGAAAAACCAAAAAAATATTTCGCGGTCTTTCTGATTTCGATGGCGATTTACTTTATCCGCCGGACTCTCCCTAGCCTGGCCCGGTAATCTGTCGGACTTTGGCCGCCACGCCAACAAAAAAGCCTCCCGCAACGCGGGAGGCTTTTAATGTCGATCGCTGGTTCTGAAAGTCAGTAGGCGGTGGCACCATCGCGAAGAATCTTCGGCGTAATAAATATCAGCAACTCCGACTTGTTGGATTCATTTATCGTTGACTTGAACAGGCGACCGATGATCGGGATATCTCCAAGTATCGGCACCTGGATGATGACTTCGCGGTTTTCGGTTTCGTAAATACCGCCAAGAACCACGGTCTCGCCATCGTTTACCAGGACCTGCGTTATCACCTCGCGGGTATCGATACTCGGCACAAATCCGCCGGTAGCGCTGGCGACGCTTTCACCCACGCTGTCCTGGTTAACCTGGAGATCCATGATAATCCGGTCATCCGGCGTAATCTGCGGTGTCACCAGCAGTCTGAGTACAGCTTTCTTGAATTGGGTCGTCGTGGCGCCGCTGGACGATGATTCCTGATACGGGATCTCGACACCCTGTTCGATGCTGGCTTGTTTCTGATTGGCAGTCACCACGCGCGGCGTGGAAATAATTTCGCCGCGTCCTTCCGCCTGTAAAGCGGACAGCTCAAGATCGACAATAAAGTCGTTGTCCAGAATTGCCAGCGCTATCCTGCCAGCCGGGTTGATGACCGGCAGATTGACATTAAAGCGATCGATGATCGACGGCGCTTCGACAGGAAAGGGTTGCCCGGTGGTCTGGATATTATCCAGCGCGGAATTGACAATCGTTCCGCTACCCGAGGCGCTGCCTGTGGTCGTGATCAGACCGCCGCTGCCAAAATCGTCTACATAGGTCACCCCAAAGCGCGCGCCCAGTTCCTTGCTATAGTCGTCATTGACGGTGACGATGCGCGCCTCGATCAGAACCTGGCGAATTGGAATATCGAGTATCGCCACCATTCTGCGAATGTCGGCTAACCGTTCTTCCGTATCCTGCACCAGCAAGGTGTTGGTTCTCACATCTACCGCAACGCTGCCGCGCTCCGAGAGCAGGGAATTCGCGGCGCTGGTCCTCATCAGTTCAGCAAGATCGTTAGCCTTGGCATAGTTGACCTGTACGAATTCTGCACGCAGCGGTTCCAGCTCCTGGCGCTGCGCATAGGTTTCCAGCTCCTGACGTTCGCGCGCGGCGATCTCGTCCGCCGGTGCAATCAGGATCACGTTGCCCTGTTGGCGCATATCCAGGCCCTTGGTGCGCAATACGATATCCAGCGCCTGGTCCCACGGAACATTCTGCAAACGCAGGGTCACGCTCCCCGTCACGGTGTCGCTAACCACCATGTTCAGGCCACTGGTATCGGCGAGCAACTGCAGGACCGCACGAGTTTCGATGTCCTGGAAGTTCAGCGATATGCGTTCGCCGACATATTCTTTCTCAATCTCCGGAACAAAAGCATCATCTTTTTCGGCAGCCTTGCTGATCTCGACGGTAAAGACGTTGCCGGATTGGTAGGCGACTTCTTCGAAATCACCCATAGCGGCAATAATCAGTCTCGTGTCGTTGCCGACTCTGAGCGTATCCACCGAGGTAACCGGTGTCGCGAAATCCATTACGTCCATCCGACGGAGCAGACTGTCGGGCAGGCTGGCGCTCTTAAAATCGACCAGGATCAGGTTGCCTTGCTGGCGCAAATCAATCGATGTGCTGGGGTCGCTCAGGGTCACCATAATGCGACCCGCACCATCCGGGCTCCGCCGAAAATCGATGCTCTCGATACTGGCCGCAGTACTCGGGCGGCTGGCCCGGGTTGAACCACTGGCAAAACTTGCGATCTGGTCCGTGCTTCCCGCAACCCCTAGAAGTATGATAATGCTGTTGCCGGAAACGCGAGTTTCGTACGGCACCAGCGTATCCAGATTCAGGACAACCCGGGTCCGACCGCCAGCTTCAGCGGTTACTACGGAATTGAGCGGTCCAACCCCGACATTGGTGCGCCGGCGGTCCATATTCAGGCTGGTCCCCGGCAGATCCAGTGCGATACGCGCCGGCTCGTTGATCGTAAAGCTAAGCGGCTCGGGCGCCGCGCCGCTCAGTTGCAGCTCGAGCTGCACTTGCTGGCCGGGCAAAGTAACAACCTTGATATCTTCCAGCTGAACGGTGCTTTGTGCCGCTGCAGGCAGAGCCAACAGACAGACCAGCGCGGCAATTATCCATTTGCCAGCGTAGTGTCCCAATCCATCGCCACCGTGCAACACACGTATTGGCAGATTCATGAACTTCATTTCTGTCTCTCCCTGTAGTCTCAATCACTCAGCGCAACGGCGGCCGGCCTTTCGATATAGCCGCCGAGGCCATCTGAAATGATTTCAATCAATTCGATTTCGACATCGGTAATGGATTTGATTTGCCCGTCATTCTGACCAATGTAGGCGCCAACAACCACCCGGTGAACAAGGCCGTTGCTGGTTCGCAAAAGACCATACATCGTTCCGCCCAATTCGAGCGTGCCAACCATATTCATGGTATCCAGCGAATACTGTTCCAAAAATTCTCTGCTGCGGCTCGCATCCGGACCGATCGCAGAGCCGGACGCATTGCGGACCAGTACCACGGGCCTATCCGGCGTAAACGGCGATCGCTCGTTATCCGCCTCGTAAATAAATGTGTCATATGGCTTGATCTGCGGGAGCGGCTTGATCCGGCCGCCTGGCTGGGCCAGGGTTTTTTCAATATAAGCCTCCAGATCCGCCGTGCCCCCGGTGCAACCAGACAGCAATCCAGCGATGGCGATAACCACAAGCATTAACCCTGTATGCAGACCTGTATGCATGGTCATCAGGACTCCTCTTCCAGGTAGCGGTAGGTCTTGGCGGTCACGTCAAGCACCAGATTGTTGCCGCCCATATTTTTTTCAGGCTGAATCAATACGTCGTGCAAGGTGACAATCCGCGGTAAGGCGGCAATACCACTGACAAACTGCGCGAGGTCATGATAGCTGCCCTGCAGGCGGATTTTGATCGGCAATTCCGCGTAAAAATCCTTCTTGATTTCGCTGCTGGGCTGAAAAAGCCTCTCCTCGAGACCAGCAGCCAAGCCGGTCTGGGAAATATCGACGAGCAGGCTGGGGACCTCGGTCCGGCTCGGTAACTGGCGCAGCATTGCGCCAAAAGAAACTTCCATTTCCTTGAGTTGCGTTTTGTAGGCGTCGAGATTTGCCGCGCGGCGCTGCTTGGCCTCGAAGGTGTGCTTTAGCTCGATTTCTCTCGCCTCGGCCTGCTCGAGCACCGTCGCTTTGGTTCGGTATACAAAATAATACGAACCGCCAATACTGACCGCGAAAAAAATAACCGCGATCAATACAGCCCTGAACAATAACGGCCAACGACCTATATCGTTGGTGTCCAGGCTTTGCAGCTGTTCTATGATGTTCATAAGCTACCAGCCTTCATCAGCCCTTCGTCCTCTTCGGCAGTCGAAACCTGCTGTGCCGTCAGCCCGAATTCGGCATTTTTCTTCGGTCCGACTTCGACAGTCTCAATAACCTGCAGACCGGGATTCTCCAGCCATTCCGAAACGTCAATATTTCTCATATAAGCGGAGACCCGGGTCGTTGACTCGGCCACGCCTTTGATTTCCAGGCGCCGGTCGGTCTGCTTCATGGAAGTCAAATAAACGCCATCGGGCAAGGTGCGGACCAATTCGTCAAACAGGTGCACGACTTCCGGTCTGCTTTTTTGCAAGCGCTCGATAATTTCCGTGCGGGCGAGCAGGCGCTCTTTTTGTCTCTCCAGACCCTTGATCTCTTCGATTTTCTCGTCGAGCAGGGAGATTTCCTTGTCCAGGATGCCGTTCCTCTGGTTCTGGTAGCTGATAAAGCGGTCAAAGGTCCAGCTAACCAGCATAATCGTGACTATGCCAATCAGCACGGCGCCGGCTGCCGCAACCAAAAAATTCTGCTGGCGTTCTTTGCGCTGATCTTCGCGCCAGGGAAGGAGATTAATTCTCGGCATCTTAGTCGAAGCTCCTCAACGCCAGCCCGCAAGCAGTAAGCAACGCGGTCGAATCCTTGACCACGCCAAGCGATTTCGCCCGCGAAGACAATTTCATCTGACCGAGCGGATCGCCGATTTCGGCAGGTATGCCCACTCGCGAAGCGATCACGTCAGCTACCCCCGGGATATTGGCGCAACCACCGCAGACCAGTATCGATTCGGGCTGCTCGCGGCCGCTTCCGGAAGCGAGGAAAAACTGCAAGGAACGGCTGACCTGCAATGACATTTCGTCCATGAAAGGATCGAGCACTTCCGGCTGGAAGTTGGATGGCAGACCACCCTCCTTCTTGGCCCTTCCCGCTTCTTCCAGGCTCAGGCCGTAAGTTCTCATGATCTCTTCGGTTAGTTGCTGGCCGCCAAAAGCGAAGTCACGGGTATAAATGACCCGCAGGTCCCGCAAAATACTGAAAGTCGTACTGCTGGCGCCAAAGTCGACGACCGCGATCGTATGATCCATGCCGCCGTCCGCCATTTGGTGAGTCAGCAGCTGACATGAATTTTCCAGCGCGAATGCCTCGACATCGACGACCCTGGCAATGAGGCCTGCGGCTTCGACCGCCGCCTGGCGTTGCTCGACGTTTTCGTTGCGCGTAGCGACCAGCAATACATCCAGCATTTCAGGGTCCTTGGCCGATTCGCCCTGAACCTCGAAATCAAATGAAACCTCTTCCATCGGGAACGGTATGTACTGATCGGCCTGCAGTTCAACCTGGCCTTCCATTTCTGAGTCGTTCAGCGAACGCGGCATCTGGATCAACTTGGTGACTGCCGCGTCGCCTGAAATTGCGATTGCACATTCTTTGTTAGAGGTGCCGGAGCGCTTGACCGCCCGGCGAATGGCTTCGCCGACCGCCTGGGCGTCGACTATCGCCTTTTCGCTGACCGCATTATTGGGCGTGGGCTCGGCAGCATAGGAATCGACCTTGTAGTTGCCGGCGGAACCGGACAATTCGATCAGCTTCACCGAGGACGTAGTGATATCCAGACCCAGTAGGGGCTTGTTTTTTCTGCCAAAAAACACAGCTTTTCCTTTTCAGCTCCGTTACTTGCAGGTCGAAGATAGACCAGCACATTAAGTTATGCAACTGGCGATATCCTAGAGCATCCGCCGCCATCTGAACGTGACTTTGCTCACATTATGACAAAGACCGTATCGCCGCCCATCCGGTCCCGTCCCTGAGGCCGGATGCGGTATACTCCCGCCTCGGCCAAGGCCGGTCACCCACCGAACAAACAGCGGGTTTGTGCAAAACATTACGCTTGGTTACTGGCCGCGAACGAATGAGTCCTGGAAAATGCCGGGCGGCCTGGTAGAAGTCGGAGAAAGCCCACTGATTCCTGACCGGCAACCCCGCTGTCTTAGGCTGATTCCTTTAGACCGGTGGCTTTGCGTCCCCACCTTTCAGTGAGTTTGCCTGCATTATGCGGTCTTAATATGCATAATCAGGTCTTATAAAGCAAGGACTTAAGCCAGTTACTTAGTATGAAGCATTATCAACGAATCCTTTTCCTGGCCGCCAGTTCGGCGATCGTCGGCAGCTTCGTTTTCCTGATGGCCGGAGTCTCCGCTTACCTGTACCTGGCGCCCGGTCTTCCGGACGTCATTTCTCTGCGCGATGTGCGTCTCCAGGTGCCGCTGCGGGTATACAGCCGGGATGGCCGGCTGATATCCCAGCTTGGCGCCCAGCGGCGTATCCCGGTGGCCTTTCAAGACATTCCGCAGGACATGGTCAACGCGTTCCTGGCAGCGGAAGACGACCGTTTTTTCGAGCACCCCGGCGTCGACTACCAGGGCTTGGTGCGCGCAACGATGATGCTGTTGCTGACCGGCGAAAGACGGCAGGGCGGCGGCACGATCACGATGCAACTCGCGCGAAACTTTTTTCTCACCCGTGAAAGAACTTACATCAGGAAGTTGAAAGAGATATTTCTCGCGCTGCGTATCGAACAACAGCTCAACAAACAGGAAATCCTCACTCTCTACCTGAATAAAATTTTTCTCGGGCAACGAGCATACGGTGTCGGTGCCGCGGCAGAGGTGTATTTTGGCAAGACCTTGAAGGAGCTGCAGTTGGCTGAAATAGCGATCATCGCCGGTCTGCCAAAAGCGCCTTCATCCGATAACCCGGTCAGCAACCCGGAGCGCGCCGGCAGCAGGCGCGGCTATGTCTTGCGGCGCATGCTCGAGGTCGGTTACATCGAGCAAGCCGAAGCCGACGCGGCCGCCGCCATACCGATCGAGTCCCGCGTTCACGGTCCAGCCGTCGAAGTGGACGCGCCTTATGTCGCGGAGATGGTGCGCAGCGAATTGCTGGCCCTCAATCTGGCCGATATATATACGGCCGGCTACCAGGTTACCACCAGTATCGACAGCAGACTGCAAAGAGCGGCTGTTATCGCGCTGCGCCAGGCGCTGCTGGAATACGATGCGCGCCATGGTTATCGTGGTCCGGAGGACCGGCTTACTCTTTTCGACGACACCGACATCGAAGACCAGGTCGGGCAGCCCGAAGACGCCGCGCCCGCCAACGTTTCGCTCGGTGAAATCGAGGACAATGGCCGGTTAGCGCTGGAGCCTGATTCTGAGCATCTGGCCTGGGCTGACGCGCTTGAGGCCTATCCCGAATTCGGCAACCTGTCAGTCGCGCTGGTACTGGCTACAGAGGAACGGCAGGCGGAAGTCTATGTCAGGGATCATGGCGTACTGGTCTTGCCGTGGCAGGCTATGTCATGGGCGAGACCCTATATCGATGACGAACAGCGGGGCGAACCCCCCGAAACGGCTGCCGACATCATCGCGCCGGGCGATGTGATTCGCCTGGTCAGGGTTCGTGAAGGTTGGCGGCTGACGGGCATTCCCGTGGTCCAGGGTGCGCTGATCGCGATGGATCCGCAGGACGGCGCGATCGTCGCGCTGTCAGGCGGCTTCGATTTCTTCGCCAGCAAATACAATCGGGCGGTACAGGCGAAACGTCAGCCGGGTTCTTCGTTCAAACCGTTTATTTTTTCCGCGGCCCTGACCAAAGATTACACGCCAGCGACAATCATCAACGATGCACCGGTCGTTTTTAAGGATGTCGCGCTGGAGGGAACCTGGAGGCCAAGAAACTACAGTGGTAGATTCTTTGGGCCGACACGGATGCGTGAAGCACTGGTCAAATCACGCAACCTGGTATCGATTCGCATACTGGCCGACATTGGCATTTCCCACGCAGTGCGATACATGGCCCGTTTTGGCTTTCCGAGCAGCGTATTGTCGCGCGATCTCTCGCTGGCTCTGGGCAGCGCCACGCTGACCCCATTGCAGATGGTAAGCGCCTACTCGGTTTTTGCGAACGGGGGATTTGCAACGCAGTCTTATCTCATCCAGCGCATCGATGATGCGCGCGGGGCGACGATTTACCAGGCGGACCCGCCACTGGCGTGTATCGAGTGCGAACAAAGCTGGAATCGGCAACAGGCAGACCGCGATCGGGCCCGTGAGCGATCCGGTGCGTCTTCAGCACAGGCCGGCGAGCACATTCGCGAAGAAGCGGAGATCGACCTGGATAAGCTGCCACAGGATCCGCTGATCTACCTGGACCCGTCGCTGGCGGCCGCCAGGGTTATAGAAGCACGCAATGCCTACCTGATTGCCGACATGATGAGAGATGTGATCAGTCGCGGAACCGGTCGCCGCGCACTGGCCCTTGGCCGCCAGGACCTGTCCGGTAAAACCGGCACGACCAACGATGGAGTCGACGTCTGGTTCAGCGGTTATAACTCTCGCCTGGTCGCGACCACCTGGGTCGGCTTCGATAACCCACGACCGTTGGGAGCCGGGGAGGAAGGAAGCCGGACAGCCTTGCCGATGTGGATAGACTTTATGCAGGTCGCCCTGCAGGGGATGCCGAACAGCAAGCTACCGGTGCCGGACGGGCTGATTACCGTACGTATTTCTCCGGTCACCGGCTGCCTTGCCGGTGTCGACGACCCGTCTGCGATCTTTGAAATACTGCCTCGCGAAAAAATTCCCGATTGCGAACCCGGCATCAACGAGGACGAGGATAAGGAAAAACCCGACGAAGAGGATCTCTTCTAGGACTTGCGCTGGCCATCATGGACGATTAACAATCAGCGTATACGCGAACCCCGGAGAAGTCCCGATGGCTCGGCGACAAACCCGCAACGATAATCTCCGTCTGGTCCTGGCCCGGGAGTCGGCGCGCATCATGGCGGAGCACGGAATCGATGATTTTTTGCTGGCCAAGCGCAAAGCAGCTGAACGCCTCGGGGTAACCGAACGCGCGGCGTTGCCGGGAAATCAGGAGATAGAAATCGCGTTGAGCGAACACTTGAGACTCTTTGCCGGCCAGACCCATGAGCATCATCTGCAGACCTTGCGCGAGGTCGCGCTGGGCGCAATGTGGAATTTCAATCAGTTTCAGCCAAAGCTCGCCGGCCCCGTCCTCAATGGTACGGCGACTCCGCACTCCGACATTACCCTGCACCTGTTTGCCGATCCGGCCGAGCTGGTTGCCATGCGGTTGATGGCGCTGCATGTTTCCTATGCCATCGGCGAGCGCCAAATCCGTTTCGCCGACCGCATCGAGGAATACCCGGTTTACGGTTTTGAAGAGGACCAGGTCCAGATCGAGATGACAGTATTTCCCGGCATCATGCTGCGCCAGGCGCCAAAATCGCCGGTAGACGGAAAATCGATGCGCCGGGCGGGCATTGCTGAGCTGCAGAACCTGATCGAAGCTTGCCAGGCCTGACGGCCTGACCCTGCCCGGCCTGGCAAGATTCAGATGCGCTTGCTCAGTGGCGCCACGTCCCGTTTTTCCACGCCGACATAAAGCTGTCTTGGCCTGCCGATCTTGCCTTTGGAATCGGCGATCATTTCCTGCCAATGAGTCACCCAGCCAACCGTGCGGGCGATCGCGAACATCACGGTAAACATCGATGTGGGAATGCCGAGCGCCCGGTAGATAATGCCCGAATAGAAGTCTACGTTCGGATATAGCTTCTTCTCGACAAAATATTCGTCTTGCACCGCCACCTCTTCGAGCTTCAGCGCCAGGTCGAAAAACGGCGTGTCGATACCATCCATTCTGCCCAGCACTTTGTGCGCCATTTTCCTGATCAGGGTCGCTCTCGGATCGAAGTTCTTATAGACCCGGTGGCCGAATCCCATCATCCGGAAGGGATCGTCACGATCCTTGGCCTTGGCTATGTATTTAGGGATGTTTTCCACGCTGCCGATTTCCTCGAGCATATTCAGAACCGCCTCGTTGGCGCCGCCATGAGCGGGTCCCCAAAGCGCCGAAATACCCGCGGCAATCGCAGTATACGGGTTGGTACCGGAACTCCCCGCAAGGCGCACTGTTGAGGTACTGCAGTTCTGCTCGTGATCCGCATGCAATATGAACAGCAAATCGAGCGCTTCCGCCATGACCGGGTCAACCCGGTATGTCTCGCAAGGAACCGCAAAAAACATATTGGCCAGGTTAGTGCAATAATCCATATCGTTGCGGGGATAGATGAATGGCTGCCCTAGCGAGTGTTTATAAGCGGCGGCAGCGATAGTCGGAATCTTGGCAATTATCCGGTGGGCGAATATATCCCGGTGCCGGGGATTATCGATATCCATGCTGTCGTGATAAAAAGCGGCCATCGAACCCACGATGCCGGACACCATTGCCATCGGATGTGCGTCATAGTGGAAACCATCGATAAACCGCAGCAGGCTCTCGTGCACCATCGTGTGATGGCCTATGGAATAAACGAAGTCGTCGAGTTGCTGTTGATTGGGCAACTCGGCGTAAAGCAGCAGATAGGCAACCTCCAGGAAACTGCAATTGCCGGCAAGCTGGTCCACCGGGTAACCGCGATACAGCAAAACGCCTTTCTCGCCATCGATGAAGGTAATCTTGCTCTCGCATGAAGCGGTCGCGACAAAACCTGGGTCAAAAGTAAAAATGCCTGCCTTTTTGTAAAGCGGAGCAATACTGATGACATCCGGTCCTATGGTTCCCGTCCTGACTTCCAACTCCAGACCATCCTTGTCGATGCCGGGTCCGGTAAGCCTATAGCCGTTGTCACTCATATGGACTCCTGTTTCAATGTGGGGCTGCCGGTGCCCCCTGTATGCCTTCACAGACCGGACCGGCGAAAAAACCACATCGAAAATGCCGCCAAGACAAAACCTGCAACAGCCGCCGCGTGTGAGCGCAGACCGGCGAGCGTAGCGAGCGAACTGCTTCCACTGACTATGTTTCTATAGCAGCAGCCAGCATTTTATTATAGGGCAGTGCAGCCTGGTCTGACCAGCATGGGCCCGGCCGCGGAAAGATGAAAGCCGGGCGCACAGCCAGCCAAAAAAACGGGCGCCGTAGCGCCCGTCTTGCAACTGTCCAAACCCGAGTTTAGCCCATTCCGTACTTACGGCGGAATTTGTCGACGCGACCGCCAGTATCGATGATCTTCTGTTTGCCCGTGTAAAACGGGTGGCATTTCGAACACACTTCTATGTGCAGTTCACCAGGCATTGTTGAACGGGTCGAAAAGGTATTGCCGCAACTGCAGGTTACGTTCATTTCATTGTATTCGGGATGGATATCGGCCTTCATGGCGAAACCTCTGTCAAACGCCCCAGGTCATACCCTGGCGCCGGGAAAAACGGGCCGTGCAGTGTACTTAGCGCCGACCGCCTTGGCAAGGCTCTCAGCAACGGATTTCCGGAGCCCAATGACCCGATAGACCTTATTCCTCTGTAATTCAGCATCTTATACATTTCGGCAGACAGAAGTCTTTAACTTTTTCACTTTAACCAGCAGTTCTAAAAAGAATTCTGTCTTATCCACAAAATCTGTGCATAACTTTGTGGATGAATTGTTGCTGCAGTCGATTTAAGAGCCAAAAAAAGGCATTCCAATCAAATTGGCGAATTCTTAACCATTTATTTTTTATCTTTTATATTCAATAGCTTACAATTTTGTCTCGCGGATCCGTGTTATCTGATTGGCAACAAGCGGGCGTTGCCGAGATAAATATTCACAAGTGTGCATAAGTTACGCGGTGCAGCATGAAACCCGGTCCATTTTTCGCTCAGCCAGACCCAAAAAAACCTATAAAAAACCGTGGCTTTCACCGTTTCCGGTCCTGGCCCGCCCGCTGTCTTCCCGGCCATCGGGCAGGAAAATGGCGACCAGATTATCGCGAAAATTCAGACCAATCTCACTGGGGCGGCAGTGAGACCCGCTGATCAGCAGCAACCCCTTATCGACGGCTTCGCGCAACGACGGAGCGCAAAATGCGCGATCCAGCCCGGTCCTCTCGCAGAGCAAGTCGGTCGAAAATCCTTGCTCGAGTCGCAGTGCGTTCAGCATGAACTCAAACAGCTTTTCTTGCGCGGTCAATATTCGAGTTCCTTCGATCGGATCGGCAGCAGCCATATAGGCCGCCGGATGACGCAAGCGCCAGTCTCGTCTCACGCCGTTGCCGCCACTGAGCTTGCCGTGAGCACCCGCCCCCAGACCCAGGTAATCGGCGAAGGTCCAGTAGTTGAGGTTGTGACGGCAGCGCCGGCCTGCCTGCGCGAAGGCCGAGACCTCATAATGCTCAAAACCTGCTTCGGCCAGCGTGTTCTGGCACTGTTGCTGCATTTCCCAGCAGCGGTCGTGGCTGGGGAGTTTGGGTGGTTTGGCGGCGAACAATGTGTTTGGCTCAAGCGTTAACTGGTAGTGGGAAATATGGGCCGGCGCCAGGCCGATCGCCTGCGCCACGTCATCCACGGCCTGAGCCGACGACTGGCCCGGCAGACCATACATCAGGTCCAGGTTGAAATTATCGAGTCCCGCCTTTTCCAGTTCGCGTACAGAACTGATGGTCTCGGCCGCACGGTGAATCCGCCCCAGGGCTTGCAGTTTTTCGTCGTCAAAACTCTGCGCCCCCAGCGAAACACGGTTGATTCCAGCTGCCCGGTAGTCTGCAAACGCGCCACGTTCTATCGTTCCCGGGTTCGCCTCCAGCGTTATCTCGATATCCGGCTCCAATGGCAGCAGGCCGGCCACCTTGTCCAGGAACGCCGCAAGCCCGCTTGCCGAAAACAGGCTGGGTGTGCCGCCGCCAAAAAATATACTTTGCAGCGGCCGGCGGCCGAGTTCGCCCACGCTACGTTCCAGATCCCTGGTCAGCGCTGCCAGGTAAGCCTGCTCGGGCAGGCTGCCCTTTAATGCGTGTGAATTGAAGTCACAATATGGGCATTTGCTGATACACCAGGGCAAATGCACATACAGCGATAACGGCGGTACTTTTTCCACGATCTAGCGTTCCATCCATGCGGGAAGCTGCCTGACCAACATCGCCAATGCTCGCCCCCGGTGGCTGATCCGGTTTTTTTCCGCCGCGCTCAGTTCCGCCGACGTGCACCGCATACCGCCTACCAAAAATAACGGATCGTAACCGAAGCCGTTTTCGCCCCTCGGCTGCTCGACTATCCTGCCCTCCCAGCCGGCATGGCTAATCAACGGCACCGGATCGTCCGGGCGCCGCAAAAAAACGATGACGCACTGAAACCTGGCGGTACGTTTTTCAGCAGGAATTCCGGCCAGCCGAGACAATAACAGTCGGTTGTTGGCCTGGTCGTCTCGGTCATCCCCGGCATACCTCGCCGAATAGATGCCTGGCGCACCATGCAACGCGTCGACTTCCAGACCCGAGTCATCGGCCAGGGCAGGCAGGCCACTATGTCTGGCTGCGTTCCTGGCCTTGAGGATCGCGTTTTCGACAAAGCTGAGCCCGGATTCCTCGACCTCAGGCACCGCAAACTCGGACTGCGGAACCACCTTGATACCCAGCGGCACGACAATTTCCATGATCTCGGCGAGTTTGCCCCGATTGCCGGTCGCCAGCACCAGTTTTGACACGGCTCAGTCCGTCTGCCGCAAAGACTTCGTCTGCACTGACAGCACGGACTTGATGCCGTCTGCCGCCAGGTCAAGCAGCCTGTCCAGTTCGCCGCGACGAAAAGCGTGGCCTTCGGCGGTGCCTTGCACCTCGATGAACGCCCCGGCTTCGTTCATCACTATATTCATATCGGTTTCGGCGTCTGAATCTTCTTCATAATCCAGATCCAGTATGGGTTCGCCCCGATAAATACCCACTGAGGTCGCAGCCACCTGGCCATGCACAGGGTTGCATGAAAGATTTTCATTCTTCATCAGCCAGTCAACCGCATCTACCAGCGCCAGGTACGCTCCGGAGATTGCCGTGGTGCGAGTGCCGCCATCGGCCTGCAGCACATCGCAGTCGATCGTGATCGTCCTTTCGCCAATTGCGCCCAGATCCATGACCGCGCGCAATGATCGCCCGATCAACCGTTGAATTTCCAGTGTCCGGCCACTCTGTTTCCCGCGGACGGCTTCTCTGCCATTACGGGTATGCGTTGCCCTGGGCAGCAGACCATACTCAGCGGTCAGCCATCCCTTGCCCGATCCACGCAGCCAGGGCGGAATCCGGTTATCGATGCTGGCCGTGCAAAGAACTTTGGTAGCGCCGCATTCAGCCAGCACCGAACCCTCGGCGTAACATGTAAAGCTGCGGGTAAACCTGAGCTCACGCATTTCATTGTTGGCTCGGCCACTCGGTCGCATGGTTTTCCTCCTAGCCCGGTTTGCTCATGAATCGCCGTCCGGCCCGACTCGCAGGACCGCCACCGTGGTGTTGTCGCTCCACGGAGAACATGCATCGATAGCGGCATAGGACAAAGCTTCCAGGCAGGCCGCGAGGCTGCCTTCGTCGGGCTGGTAAAACGCCGCGATCTCTTCATCGCTGGCCCCGCTCCATAATCCATCCGAACAAGCCAGGATAATGTCGCCGCTTTCCAGCCTGGCTGGAACCGACATACCGAGCTCGGGCAGGGCAGAATCGCCACCCAGGCAACACTCGACAAAATTGCGTAAGGGATGGCTCAGAATCTCTTCCTCCGTTATCACGCCATCCTGCAGCAGCACTTCTACATGACTATGGTCGCGTGTGCGCGCCAACACCCGGTCATCCCGCAGATGATAAACACGGCTGTCGCCTACATGCGCCCACAAGGCGCTGTCTTGCTGGATCAAACAGATCGCACAGGTGGCCCTCGGCCGGTGTTCTGACTGCATGCTTTCGCCCAGATTAACGACGGCATCATGGGCCTTCAATATGCATCGACCCAGAAACTCTCTGCCATCTTCGATGGGAAATGATTCCTGCTCGAACTCACGGACAATGGTATCGACTGCGGTCTGCGCAGCCAGCTCTCCTTGCGCATGCCCACCCATGCCATCCACAACGACCAGCAAGGTAGCCTCGCCCGATTTCGCAATGGCTCCTCTGTCCTGGTTATCGTCCCGGTCTCCGGTCAGGCTTATTTCAACAGTCTCCATGGGCTCCCAACTGGATGTTCTGATCGACCGCCCGTTTGTCTCCGGACAGCCGGCGCCTTTATTCTGCTTCGCCAAGCTGGCGATTTCCTCATCTGATAAACTTGCATCGTTTGCTGCTCCCGTTCCCGATCGGGAGAAAACTGAAAAACGATCAGGCATTGTAAACGGCTGGCCTGACAAAGGTAAGATCGGGAAATACCTGATAAAAGGAAAATCAGGCAATGATACGCAGCATGACCGGCTATGCCCGGCTGGAGCGAACCACAAAATACGGAACACTGAGCTGGGAGTTGCGCTCGGTGAATCATCGTTATCTCGACCTGGGATTTCGCATGCCCGATGAGTTTCGTGGCATGGAACCGGCGTTCAGAACCCAGGTCTCGGCAGTGCTCAGGCGCGGCAAGATAGAATGCGGGCTGAGACTGACCGCCTTGGCCGGAACAACGAGCCCGTTGACCATCAATATGCAGGTACTGGACCAGTTGCTGGCCCTCACCCGCGAAATCGCGGAAAAACTGCCCGCGGCTGGCGCCCCAAATCCACTGGAGGTGTTGCGCTGGCCTGGTTTGCTCGGTGAGCCGGAAAAAAACCCTGAACCCACGCAAAAAGCGGCAACCGAACTCCTCGGCGAGACGCTCGCCCAGCTTTCGCAAAACCGGCAGTCGGAGGGCGAGCGCATTCGGAAAATGTTGCTTACGCGGTGCCACGCCATGGACGAAATCATTCAGTTCGTGCGCGAGAAAATGCCTGATGTCATGAGTAATCTGCGTCAGCGGCTGCGTGACCGCATTGCGCAGCTTGCCGAAGAAGTGGATCATGAACGCATCGAAATAGAACTGGCGATACTCGCGCAAAAGTTTGATGTGGACGAAGAAATGGATCGGCTCAGCAGCCATTTGACCGAGGTCCGCAGTACCATCGACCGTAGCGATCCTATTGGACGGCGCCTGGATTTCCTGATGCAGGAGCTAAACCGCGAAGCAAACACCCTGAGCTCCAAATCGCAGGACACAGGGGTCACGCGCGCAGCCGTCGAGCTCAAGGTCTTGATCGAGCAGATGCGCGAACAAATCCAGAACATAGAATGACTGCTGACGATATCGGCCGATTGTTCGTCGTGGCGGCTCCGTCAGGCGCCGGCAAAACAAGCCTGCTGCGCGCGATATTGAAACAGGTCCCGAACGCGGTATTTTCGATTTCCTACACGACCCGGAAAAAGCGTGAACAGGAGAAGGATGACATCGATTATCGGTTCGTTTCCCACAGTGAGTTTCAGCAGATGATCAACGACGGTTGTTTCCTGGAGCACGCCAGAGTTTTCGACCACTACTATGGAACGGCCAGCAAGGAGGTAGATTCGCTGCGCCGCCGGCAACTCGACGTGATACTCGAAATTGACTGGCAGGGCGCAAGACAGGTCAGGGAAAAAATACCTGACAGTGCGAGTATTTTTATACTCCCGCCAACTCGCCAGGCCCTGCAATCCCGCTTGCGAGGCCGCAGCACGGACAGCGATGAGGTGATCAAAAGGCGACTGGCCGATTCTGTTGCAGACATGGGCCATTGGGATGAATTCGATTACATTGTTATTAATGACGATTTCGATACCGGGGTAAACGACCTCCGGGAAATAATCACGGGAAATGGCGACCGGTATCGCCAAAACCGTCCGCAATTCAAAGCGCTGATCGACCGATTGCTGGAACCCGATGTGGCTTAAGTGTATGAATTGGCCAGCCCGCGTATTTCACCAAGGGAGTAAACGCCGGGTGAAATACGCGGGCTGGCGCAACCTTGTCGTTTTCTAGTACACTGAAAGGCCGCTTTATAGCAACCTAACGTGTTTAGAGGACCCTGATGGCAAGGATTACGGTTGAGGATTGTCTGAAAAATGTAGACAACATATTTGATCTGGTATTGATTGCATCCGCCAGAGCCAGGCGGCTGGCCAATGGCGCGGAAGCTTCCCTGGAATGGGAAAACGACAAGCCCACAGTGATGGCTCTGCGAGAAATCGCGGCTGGTCACGTAGGCCCCGAAATCCTGGATGAGTTGGATCAGCAAGATGAAGATCTGCTCGCGGAAATTACCGCCGATGAATCTGCCCCGCCCCCGACCATCATGGGGACCTGAAGCCGAGCGTTAAGTTGGCAACATGGATTACGCCGCTTCTATTCTTGGCCGACTACCCAAGGGGAAGCGTGCGACAGGGGTTAATCAACTCCTGACCAAGCTCGAGGCCTATATGAGCCCCGCGGCTATCGACAACATCATGGTGGCGTATCGCTTTGGCGCTTCTGCTCACAAAGGGCAGAAGCGCGCGTCCGGCGCTCCCTATATCAGTCACCCGGTCGCGGTTGCCACGATACTCGCAGAGCAGCGCATGGACGCGCAGACGATAATCGCTGCGATTTTGCATGACGTTATCGAAGACACTTCCACGGAAAAGGATCAGCTCGAGGAGCAGTTTGGCAAGGAGGTCGCCGACCTGGTCGATGGGGTCAGCAAACTGGACCAGCTTCAGTTCCACAACCGGCAACAAGCCCAGGCCGAAAGTTTCCGAAAAATGCTGCTGGCGATGGCCGAGGATATTCGGGTCATCATGATCAAGCTGGCGGATCGAACTCATAACATGCGTACGCTGGGCTCCATGCCGCCGTTGAAGCGGCGGCGAATTGCCCGGGAAACCCTCGATATCTACGCGCCGATCGCCAACCGCCTGGGCATCAACAGCATCAGGCTGGAACTCGAGGATCTCGGCTTTCGCAGCCTCTATCCTTATCGCTACCGCGTCATCGAGAAAACGCTCAAAAAAGCGCTGAGCAACCACAAACAACTGGTCAAGAAAATATCGCAGCGCTTATCGGATGCGCTGGACGAGCTGAAAATAACCGCCGATGTCGGCGGCCGCGAAAAACATATGTACAGCATCTATCGCAAGATGCGGCACAAGGGACGGCCGCTGAGTGAAATTGTCGACATGTTCGGATTCAGAATCATTGTGGACGATGTCGATACTTGCTACCGGGTCCTCGGGATGGTGCATCGGCTGTATAAGCCCATGCCAGGTCGTTTCAAGGACTACATCGCGATCCCTCGAATCAACGGATATCAGTCCCTGCACACGACCCTGTTCGGCCCGGACGGCATCCCGCTGGAAGTCCAGATTCGAACCATAGACATGGATCGGGTGGCTGAATCGGGGATCGCCGCTCACTGGCTATACAAATCAGACGACTCCGGCAACGAACCCGCAAATGCGAGTACCCGTGAGTGGCTGGCAAGACTGGTGGAGCTCGAACACGACGCCGATTCCGAAGAGTTTCTCGAAAACGTCAGGGTCGATCTGTTCCCCGACAAGGTTTACGTCTTTACGCCGCGTGGCGATATCATGCGCCTGCCGATGGGTTCTACGGCTGTCGATTTTGCCTACACCGTGCATACCGATGTCGGTAACCGCTGCGTGGCCGCCAAGGTCGACCGGCGTATGGTGCCGTTGCGCACGCCACTGTTGAATGGTCAGACGGTCGAAATTATCACCGCCAAGGGTGCCCGGCCAAACCCGGCCTGGGTCAACTTCGTTGCGACCGCAAAAGCGCGAAGTGCGATCCGCCAATATTTGAAAAATCTGAAACGCGGTGAAGCGATTGACCTGGGCAAGCGTCTGCTGAGCCATGCCATGGGCGAGTTCAACAAGAAAATTCGCAATGCATCTACCCGCGAAATGAAGGTGTTGCTCGGGGAATTGAACCTGCCTGACCAAAAGTCCTTGTACGAGGAAATCGGCCTCGGCAAGCACCTGGCGCCACTCATTGCCAGGCGGCTGGTCGGTCAGGCGAACGGAACCGCGAAAAAAGACCCCGCTCCGCTGGCCATTGAAGGCACCGAGGGCGTGGTGGTCAGTTACGCGCGGTGCTGCTACCCGGTTCCGGGCGATTCGATTATCGGCTTTCTCAGTTCGGGAAAGGGTATCGTCATCCATCGCGACACCTGCGGCAACCTGACCGAATACCGGAAACAGCCAGACAAGTGGATCTCGGTAAACTGGAAAGAAAATGTGCAGCGCCAGTCGATGGTCGAACTGCGCGCTGATGTGAACAACAAGACCGGTGTCCTGGCAGCGGTCGCAGCGAATATCTCGGAAACTCACAGTAATATAGACTCGGTATCGGTTGTCGAAAGGGATGAAGACACCGTTACCTTGATTTTTCATTTGCAGGTACGCGACCGCGTGCAACTGGCCCAGGTAATGCGCAGCATCCGGAGCATGCCAGATGTGCTCAGCGTCAGCCGCAGCTGCGCTTAAGACCCCATCGCCGGGTGGCCGGCTCATGCCAATACAAGGAAGACGCATGGAACGCAAATCAATCAGTACGGCCAATGCGCCGGCAGCAATAGGCACCTACTCCCAGGCCATACTCAGCGGTAACACGGTTTACCTGTCCGGGCAGGTACCCCTGGTGCCGGAAACCATGCAAATGCTGGACGGCGATATCGAGGCATCCATTCACCAGGTATTCAAGAACCTCAAAGCCGTCTGTGAGGCTGCCGGGGGCTCGCTGGACGATATCGTGAAACTGAATGTGTTTCTGACCGATCTTGGCTGCTTTGACAGCGTCAACAAGATCATGGCCATCTATTTCAGCGAACCGTACCCGGCCCGCGCCGCCATCGGCGTTGCCGCATTGCCCAAAGGTGCGGAAGTCGAAATGGACGCCATCCTGGTACTGTGAACCACAGGGAACGTGGCCAATAAACCCATCGAACTGGGATCCGTGCAACAGCTGCATGGTGTCGGCCCGCATCTCGCCGCCCGTTTGCAAAAACTGGGTATCCAAAGGGTGCAGGATTTGCTGTTCCTGCTGCCGCTGCGCTATGAGGATCGCACGAAAATTATTCCCATCGGCGGTTTGCGCCCCGGTCAGCGCGCCGTCGTGGAAGGTGAAATTCAGCTAACCGAGGTCGTCTATCGCGGCCGCAGAAACCTGCTTTGCCGAATCAGCGATGGCACCGGCGGCCTGACCCTTCGGTTTTTCCACTTTTCGAAAGCCCAGCAAGACGGCCTCGCCCGTGGCAAGCGCATTCGCTGTTTTGGCGAGACCCGGCCAGGCACCGGCGGGCTGCAGATGATACACCCCGAATATCGCCTCCTCGGAGACACCGATTTGGCGACCGATGACACGCTGACCCCGATTTATCCGACCACCGAAGGGCTGGGGCAGGGCAGGCTGAGAAAGCTGAGCAGGCAGGCGCTGGGCCTGGTTGCCGCCGCCGGACTCGAGGAATGGCTGCCCGAGAGAATCCTGGAGGCCATGAAATTTCCCGGTTTGCTGGCGGCGCTAACCGTACTCCATCAGCCACCGGCCGATACCGATTTGCAGGCGATACAGGAGGGGAGGCATCCGGCGCAGCGGAGAATGGCGTTTGAAGAATTGCTGGCTCAACACCTGAGCCTGCGAAGGTTGCGCCAGAAAATCCGCAGCGAACCGGCAGCAGCGCTGGTGGACCCGGGGACGGCAGTTGCCGATTTCATTGCCTCCTTATCCTATACACTCACCGGCGCGCAGCAACGGGTAATTGCGGAACTGCTCGAAGACCTGGCAAAAGAAAAACCGATGATGCGCCTGGTGCAGGGCGATGTCGGGTCTGGGAAAACGGTGGTTGCGGCAGTGGCGACCGTCTGTGCCGCTGCCTGTGGCAGGCAGTCCGCGGTCATGGCGCCAACCGAATTGCTCGCCGAACAGCACGCCGAAAACTTCCGCCAGTGGCTCGAACCAATGGGACTGGAAACCGCGCTCCTGACCGGCAGGATCAAGGGCAAAGCACGGCAACGATTGCTGACAAGAATAGCGGACGGCCAGGTGCGAATCGTCGTGGGCACCCACGCCCTGTTTCAGGAAAGCGTCGCCTTCGATCGCCTTGCGCTGATCGTTGTCGATGAACAGCATCGCTTCGGCGTACATCAAAGACTGGCGCTAAGGGAAAAAGGCGACCGCCAGGGCCACTGCCCGCACCAGCTGATCATGACCGCCACACCCATACCCAGAACCCTGGCGATGACAGCCTATGCAGATCTCGATGTATCGGTGATCGACGAATTACCGCCCGGGCGCAGACCGGTGACCACGGTCGCCATGCCCGAGTCGAGGCGGCATGAGTTGGTGAGCAGTATCCGTGACGCGTGCCTGGCCGGCCGCCAGGCATATTGGGTATGTCCCTTGATAGAGGAATCCGCTGTGCTGGATTACGAAGCGGCAGAGAAAACGGCGGCCATGCTGGCGGAAGCGTTGCCAGAATTGTCGCTTGGCCTGGTTCATGGGCGCATGAAATCGAAGGACAAGCATCGCGTGATGCAGGCTTTCAAAAAAGGCGAGATCCACCTGTTGGTTGCGACGACGGTCATCGAAGTCGGAGTCGATGTCCCGAACGCCAGCCTGATGATTATCGAAAATGCGGAGCGCATGGGGCTGGCGCAACTGCATCAGTTGCGCGGCAGGGTCGGTCGGGGCAGCGAGCAAAGCAGTTGCTTGCTGCTGTACAAGCCTCCGCTGACCGCGTTGGCAAAACAGCGCCTTGCGGTACTTCGGGAAACCAGTGACGGGTTCAAAGTCGCCCAGGCCGATCTCGACCTGCGCGGGCCCGGTGAATTGCTGGGCACCCGACAGACCGGGTTGATGCAGATGCGCATCGCCGACCTGATGCGCGATGCCGACCTGTTGCCCGAGGTACACAAGACCGCGACTTTCATGCTGAAGGAGCGGCCGGATGCGGTCGATGGTCTGATTCGACGCTGGGTTGGCGAAGCCGATCGCTTCGGCAAGGTCTGAAACCACAACGGCTAATGGGAAAGACGGTATGCTCGGCAAGGCCGCACGCCTTACAATGCGGAACCGGCGGGCGAAACGGATAAACAGTGGACAAGGATCTGGCAAGCAAAATCTCGGTACCGGATTACGAAGCCTCACAGTGGTTGCTGGCCGGGGAATTTCCCATGGACCAGGTGCCGGCGGGACTGCGGCGCTGGCTTGATTCCGGCGGCATGCTGACGCGGCGGCTGAAAAAATGTTGCGGGCCGGGTTTTCGCCTGCGCTTGCTCGAGCAAAGGCCGGCAACGACAAACGAGCTAAACGGCGGCGGCCTGTGCCGAGAGGTTTCGCTCGAGTGCGGACCATTGCGCACGATTTTCGCCCGCAGCCTGATTCCCTCGCTCACCTTGACGGCTCATCCCTGGCTGGCGGAACTTGCGGAGAATCCCCTGGGCGAGACGCTGGCGGAAAAACCCAACATGAAACGCAGCGGATTCAGTTTCGCGATCGTCAGTCCGGGTCAGCCGTTGTATGCGGCCGCGTTGCCACCGGGTGCGGAAACCCCACCGGTCTTGTATACGCGGCGCTCCGAATTTCGCCTGGACCACCAACCGCTATGGGTGTGTGAAGTGTTCCTGCCGACAATCTGCCTTTGCCAGGAAAGCCGCGGCTGATGGGTACCCCGCTGACGAGGCTCAAGCAGATCCAGTGGCGGTGGTGGCTGGCCCAGCTCAGGGAGTACGCATTGTTGATGCGCCTCGACAAGCCCATCGGCACCTTGCTTTTGTTGTGGCCCGCCTTGTGGGCGTTATGGCTCGCAGGTCAGGGGCGACCCGATCCAAGGATTTTCGTTATTTTCGTAGGCGGTGTTTTCCTGATGCGCTCGGCAGGTTGCGTCATCAATGATTTTGCAGACCGAAAAGTGGACCCGCATGTTGCGAGGACCAAGAACCGTCCTCTGGCGGCGGGCCGGGTCAGCCCGCAGGAAGCGCTGATGCTCGCGGGCGGCCTCGCACTGGTGGCGCTCGGCCTGGTGCTGATGCTCGACCAGCAGGCATGGATGTGGGCAGTGCCGGCCGCGGCCATTGCCGGCGCCTATCCGTTCCTGAAGCGCTATACGAATTTTCCGCAATTTTATCTCGGGATCGCTTTTTCGTGGAGCATACCGATGGCGTACGCCGCCCAGACCGGCGGGGTAACGCGGATCACCTGGTTGCTGTTTATCGCCAACCTGTCCTGGGTCGTCGCATACGATACGCAATACGCGATGGTCGACAAGAAAGACGACCTGCGCATCGGCGTCAAATCGACGGCGATTGCTTTTGGCGATCTCGACCGGCTCTGGATCGGCGTATTCCAGGGCTTGTGCCTGCTGACTTTGTACCTGGTTGGCAACAGCACAGACCTGGGAGGCTGGTTCAATCTTGGTCTCGTTGCCGCCGGGCTGATGTTCGGATGGCAACAATACCTGACCCGGCATCGCGAGCCGGACGCCTGTTTCCAGGCATTTCTACACAACCGTTATGTCGGCGCCTCGGTGTTTGGCGGTCTCATCCTGCATTACACCTTCATCCCCGTCTAGCCTGCTTTTTATAACCGGGTCCCTCGTGGATCCAGACATCGGAGTGACCTTGTTTTTATGGGTTCCTTAGCCCCGGGATTTTTTTATCGCGGCGCGGGCTTCGCTGGCCAATTCATAACAGCGCTCGTGCTTATCGGCCAGTTGCATGGCTTTTGCCGCGGTCAGCAAGCCGACCGCCTTGGCAAGGCTGATCGTGCCATCGACACCGGCCGCCTCCGCCAGGTCCAGTTCCGCCCAGCCGCGGGACAGCTCGTCGGGGCAGGTCTCGGTGAACGGCCTGGACCCGGCGCAGCCAGCCAGGAGACCGCAACACAGCAGTGCAAGACTGTTATTTTTACTCAGCATCGAAAATCTCACTTAAGGGCGGGGGAAATGGGGCGATCATTATTACTCTATTTTCGAACTCACGGCATCTCCGCCAACGCACCGGGCTTCAGCTCGCGTACCAGCCCGGTTGTGATGCGGGCCGAGTGAGCAAATATCGATAGCTGTGGGTTCGCGCCGACGCTGGTTGGAAAAACGGAACCATCGACAACCGTCAGGTTATCGAGCTGATGATGCCTGCCACTGGCAGCAATCACCGACTCGCGCGGATTCACCCCCATGCCGCACCCGCCCATCAAATGCGCGCTGAACAAAGCCACTTTGTAAGGCGCCAGCGGCAAACGGTCGATCTGCGCCATGACGCGTGCAAGGCTGGTATCGAATTCGCCATCGAGATGACCGGGCATCACCTCGCGTGCCCCGCCGGCAAACTGGATCTCGGCCATCGCGTGCCAGCCCCGGCGTACGCCATCCCAAAGATGCTCGTTGAGCGGATAATCCAGGATGCCCCGACCATCGCCCTGGAGCTGCACCTCGCCACCCGGGCTTTGTTCATCGAAGCCGTCACGTTGCAGCGCAATCAATATATTGAGCCTCGGCAACTCCTGCATGCCCGCCGCAAGCTTCCGGCCGTGCCAGCCGAGAATGCCGGCGGCGAGCCCCGGGTGTATCGGCGGCACCTCTAGCTTGAACCCGGCCGGACCCTCGGCGCCGTCAGGCCACTGATAGTGATCGCTGTAAATGCTTTGTGGCGCACCATAGTACCCATCCACCGCCGACGGCATGCGGGCGAGGCTGGTGCTGGTCGGATGTAAAAAGCTGCGCTTGCCGAGCACGCGGTAGGGATCGGGCGCGGCAGAACGCATCAGCAGCGCCGGAGTGTGGATCGCTCCACCGGCAAGCAAATACTGTTTTGCCCGGATCCGCAGGGTCACGCCGGTCGGATTGATGCTTTTCGCATCCAGTGCCTGGGCAATCAAACTTTCGACCCGGTCGCGCCGGATTTCCAGCTTCCACGCACGGGTTCGGACATAGAGACTGGCGCCGTATTCGAGCGCGCCGGGGATCGTGGTCACCAGCATCGACTGCTTCGCATCCAGCGGGCAACCCATGCCGCAATAACCGAGATTGGCGCAACCGCTGACGTTGCGGGGAGTAACAGCCCAGTGCAGGCCGAGCCTTGCACACCCCGATCTGAGTACTTCGTTATTGGCATTGGGCGCAACGTCCCACGGTTTGATATTGAATCTGTGCTCCGCCCAGTCGAACCAGGGCGACAGGTTTGCTGCCGATACTTCCGCTAACCCGAATCGATTTGCCCAATACCCGAGGGTCTGGTCGGGGGTACGCAGGCTGGTGGTCCAGTTGACGGTGGTGCCGCCGCCGACCGTCTGTCCGCGGAGGATGGCGATGCTGTGGTCCGCGGTTGTCAGGTTGGCGCCTTCGGCATAGAGGCGGTTATACGCCCGCTGTTCGTGCATATTGAAGTCGCGGCTAAGCTGCAACGGGCCGGTTTCGAGCATAATGACCCGCAGGCCGGACCTGGCCATTAACTCGGCGGCCACCCCGCCGCCCGCACCGGTGCCAACGATGACGACATCCGCCTCCAGCCGTTGATTGCTTTGCAGGCGCGTGCCATCGACCACATGATGATGTGCGGCGATCATCGATCAGACCTTCGCTATGGCGCTGGTTTCAGCCGCCCACGAAGGCGGCCCCGGATAATTCGATTGCCGGTAATTCGCCGGCAGTGCAAACCAGTTGCTTGCGAGCAGCCTGGTCAGCGTGCGGTAAGCCAGGTTGAAGCGGCCAAACGACGATTGGCTCCAGTTATTCAAAAAGGTGTCGATCTCTGCAACAGTTGCCTCGTGCAGCGGTTTCCAAAGACCCGTCAGCAACCAGCGCGTGATTCGAAAATCCAGCGCGGCCAGCAGGCGCGCCAATTGTTCGCGGCTGTCGCTGCTCAGGCTGGAAACGCTGGTTGAAACCGCTGCCAGCAGGCTGTCCAGGCTGTCTTTCCTCGCGCTCGGCTGCGTCGGCAACAACCCATGCAAGACCGCCGGCGCCAACATACGAAGCAGTTGGGTTTCGGCGGCAGCGAGCGGGACTCTCAGCACATTGGCCGAACTGCAGCCGGATACGACACCACCGGTTCCCGCCAACCACGCGGCGCCGGCCAGTCCGCCCAGAAACCGCCTTCGTTGCGGATCGAAGGAACTGCTTTCCCGTGATTCCTGTGCGCTGGTGCGACCACTCATCATCGAAAAATAACGCCGTCTGCTTGCAGCGGCAAGCCTCAGGCCCGGGCCAGGCACCAGACCAGCACCTCTAGCGTACCCTGGCTTTTGAAAGTGCGGGCAAGTTCGGCGCAGGTGCTACCGGTCGTCATGACATCGTCGATGATAATGACCTGCTCCGGAACTGTTTTGGCGCGCAGCGCAAATGCTCTTTGCATATTTTTGTGCCTCTCTTCCGCGCGTAATCCACTTTGCGCCGGGGTATCGCGAACCCGGTTGCACAGCTCGGTGCGAATGGCGAGCGGCCTCATCAGGCCAATCGTACGAGCCAGCTCGGTGGCCTGATTAAAGCCGCGTTGCCATAATCGCCGTCGATGCAAGGGAACCGGCACGATGTTCACCGGCCCGGTCGTGGTTGCGCCTGGCACCGAGGTCAACCGCCCGACGCCGGTGAGATGGTGAGCCAGCAGCCGCCCCAGGACGCGGCCCATGGCCAGGTTTCCGCTGAATTTGAATTGCTGAATCATTTTGTCGATGGGCCAGGCGTAGCGATACGGCGCAATGACCCGTTTGAATGGCGGCCGGTTTTTCTGGCAGGCTCCACAAATCATCGCATTGCAACCTGCCGGCCGGGCGCAAATTACGCAACCATCGGTCAAACGCGGTAAATCGCGATAGCATCCGGCGCACAAATCCAGCGCCGGCGCCGCCATGCCGGGGCCATCGCAAAGGACGCACTTAGGCTGCAAAAAAATGGCCTGCACGCGCAGCAGCTTGCGCGTTATCGCTGACATTCGATGTACCCGCTCAACTGTTGTCCAAAAACCCCCGTGAGTATGTGGTTCGTACGCAGACGCCGACAGTGTCGTATCCACACCGGCGCGGCAGATATTCGTCAGCCGGGACTGAAAACGCGCAGACGGACGCCGCGCCGCCGTGGATCTGCGCCGCCCGTTGCCGATGCAAACCGGGCAGGTATGGAAACACGGGCCGCGAACGGTGAATAATGGACAGACCATGCCAAGCGATGCCTACGACCAACGATGAACAGCCGCCAGGACCGGATTTTCCATCCAGACGCCGCCCGGGTCAGGCAGGCCTTCAATCGGTCTGCAAAAAGCTATGACAACTCGGCGGTTCTCGAACTCGAGGTCATGGAACGCCTGCTGCAAAGGCTGGACCTGGTGCGCCTGGAACCGGAACTGATTCTGGACGCCGGCGCGGGTACCTGCAGGGCGATCCCGAATCTCAGACGCCGCTATCCTGCGAGTCGCATCCTGGCCGTTGATTTTGCCGAGCGGATGGTGGCTGCCGCCCCACCGTCGATCGACGGCCAGCACGCGATCTGTGCCGATCTGGCGAGGCTGCCGTTGCCCGATGACAGCGTCGACCTGGTGTTTTGCAACCTGGCTTTGCCCTGGGTAACCGATATCGACCGGGTGTTCGGCGAATTCTATCGGGTGCTGAAGCCTCGCGGCCTGGTCGGCTTCAGCAGTTATGGTCCGGATACCTTGTATGAGCTGCGCCTGGCCTGGTCGGCAACAGACGCTGGCCGGCGCTTTATGGAATTTCCCGATATGCATAACATCGGTGACGCCCTGGTCCACAGCGGGCTGGCCGAGCCTGTCATGGATGCGGAACATTTTACGCTGACTTACGACAGCGTACGAAATTTGCTGGATGACCTGATCGACACCGGTGCGCAAAATGTGATCCAGGGCACAATGCCGAAGCTTGTCAGCGGGCAGAATGTCCGTGCATTGGCGGATGCCTACGAGGGTTTTCGGCACCAGGGAAAACTCCCCGCCACTTATGAAGTGGTCTACGGGCACGCCTGGGGACCGATCGAAAAAAGAGCGCGGCCGGTTGGTCCGGGTGAGTTCCGAATTCCCGCCAGTGGCATCGGCCTGCGCAGAAAGGACTGAATTCGATGAGTCGGGGACTGTTTATTACCGGAACGGATATCGGTGTCGGCAAGACTCTGATTACCAGCGCGCTGCTCCAGGCATTGGGCGCCGCAGGACATACCACGCTGGCGATGAAACCGATCGCGACCGGTTGCTGGCAGACTGCTGATGGCCTGCGGAGCGAAGACGCGGAAAACCTGATTTCGGCGATGAACCAGGACGCGAGCTACCGGGAAGTCAACCCGGTGGCGCTCGAAACGTCTGCCGAACCGATCGTCTCGGCGATGCGGAACCGGGTTAACTTCACGACCGACGAAATAGCGGCCCAGGCGGTCAGCCTGTCCAGGAGAGCCGACTGGCTGCTGATCGAAGGACCCGGGGGCGTACAAACCCCGATTACCGGCAAGTACACGACGGCGGACCTGGCTCTGGCGATCGGTTTTCCGGTCTTGCTGGTCGTTGGTCTGCGTATCGGCTGCCTCAATCACGCAACTTTGAGCGTTGATTTACTGCAACAGAAAGGGCTCCGGATCGCCGGCTGGATCGGCAATGAGCATGACGGTGCAATGGCCGAACTGGAACCCACTGTGCACACGCTGGAGAAACAAATACCGGCGGATTGCCTGGCAATCATACGCTGGCAGCCCCGCCTGGACCCTCAAAAAATGGCCAGGCAACTGCACCCGGCGGCAAGAAAAATCAGCCGTTGACATAGAGATTCTGTCGTTTCGCCGCTAACCAGCAATGTGCCCCGACCGGGTGGCGGGCCGGCAACATCGCGTACGGTTTTCTTGCACCCAAAATAGGCATCAAGTAGCATTAACGCGTCTTGGGCATGAGCCGCTCCTGACCTATAAACCAAGAAAATCCGCGGCGCGGGTACTGATAATCCAAAGCGGGAGTCAGTCCTGGTGGATTCCTAGGCATCAAAATCGGAAACATAGGGAGTTGGGATTAATGACCAACAGTTCTGGAATCCGCTTGGCCGGAAAAATTACGACGCTTCTTACTCTGATGACTATCGCGCCGGCCGCTTTTGCCGACATGGTACTCAACCTCAGGCGCGGCGTTACCGACATCAGTCAAACCGTTTATGAGCTGCATATGCTGATCCTCTGGGTGTGCGTGGTTATCGCCATCGTGGTGTTTGGCGTGATGATCGTATCCATCATCTTGCACCGGCGCTCGCGCGGAGCCGAGGCGGCTAAATTCTCGCACAGTACGAAAGCGGAACTGATCTGGACGATTATCCCCGTCATTATCCTGGTCTGGATGGCCGTGCCGTCCGCCAAAACCCTGGTGGACATGGAAGACTTTCGTGGCTCCGAAATGACCATCAAAGTCACCGGCTATCAGTGGCGATGGCATTACGAGTACCTGGGGACGGATGTCAATTTCTTCAGCTCGCTCGCCAGATCGAGCAACATAGCCCGTCGGTTCCGCTCCGGCGTGGATCCTTACTCGGTCGAAAACTATTTACTGGACGTAGACAAACCGCTGGTTGTACCAGTCGATACCAAGATTCGCCTGCTGCTCACAGCGAACGATGTGATTCATTCCTGGTGGATGCCAAGCTTCGCCGTCAAAAAAGACGCCATCCCGGGTTTCATCAACGAGATCTGGTTCAAGGCCAATGAAACCGGCACCTATCGCGGGCAGTGCGCCGAGCTTTGCGGAAGAGGCCATGGTTTCATGCCGATCGTTGTCGATGTATTGAGCAAGCAGGATTACGCAGCCTGGATCGATGCGAAAGACGGCGGCGACGCCGTTGCCATGGTTGAATCGACGATTAACGCAGCCGCGGAAGTGCCGACGGTAGCCGAGGAATTGAGCGGTGAGCAACTGTACAACATCAGTTGCAGCGCCTGTCATCAGGCCAACGGCCAGGGTCTGCCACCGGTGTTCCCGAGCTTGGTCGACAGCGCCGTGGTCAATGGCCCGGCAGCGGATCATATCGATATCGTGATGAACGGTCGCGTGGGTACCGCCATGATCGGTTTTTCCACGCAGCTCGGCGATGCGGAGCTGGCCGCCATCATTAACTATGAACGCAACGCCTGGGGGCTGAACAGCGCTGATACCGTCCAAGCCTCGGATATCGCAGCAGCAAGATAAAAATAAATGGAGAACAGTATGGGCCCTGAGTACGAAGCCACGGCTGATCAGCATCACGTCGACGATCACGATCACCACGGTGCGCCGAGCGGTATCAAACGCTGGCTATTTTCAACTAACCACAAAGACATCGGGACCATGTACCTGGTGTTTTCTCTGCTGATGTTTTTTATCGGCGGAGCAATGATCATGATCGTCCGGGCCGAGCTGTTCCAGCCTGGCCTGCAGTTTGTCGATCCGGCGTTCTTTAATCAGATGACGACCATGCATGCACTGGTCATGGTGTTCGGCGCGATAATGCCGGCTTTCGTGGGCCTGGCCAACTGGATGATACCGATGATGGTTGGCGCCCCCGACATGGCGCTACCGAGAATGAACAACTGGAGCTTCTGGTTGCTCCCGGTGGGCTTTACGTTTCTGTTAGCGACGTTGTTTATGCCCGGCGGTGCCCCTGCGGCTGGCTGGACCATGTACCCGCCGCTGGTCTTGCAGACCGGCGACGCGTTCCCGTTTCTGGTGTTTGCCGTGCACATCCTCGGTGCGTCCTCAATCATGGGCGCGATCAATATTATCGTGACCATCATGAATATGCGTGCACCGATGATGACCCTCCTGAAAATGCCTTTGTTCGTCTGGACGTGGTTTATTACCGCCTTCCTGTTGCTGGCCGCAATGCCGGTCTTCGCGGGCGCGGTAACCATGCTGCTGTTCGACCAGTTCTTCGGAACTCATTTCTTCAATGCCGCGGGTGGCGGCGACCCGGTGATGTTCCAGCATATTTTCTGGTTCTTCGGACATCCCGAGGTCTACATCATGATCTTGCCCGCGTTTGGGATCGTTTCGGAAATTATTCCGACCTTTGCCCGCAAACCACTATTTGGCTACAACTCGATGGTGTACGCGACCGCCAGCATCGCTGTCCTGTCGTTTATCGTCTGGGCGCATCACATGTTCACAGTTGGCATGCCGCTGGCCGGCCAACTGTTTTTCATGTTCTCCACGATGCTGATTTCGGTACCAACCGGCGTCAAAGTCTTTAACTGGATAGCAACGATGTGGCGGGGTTCGATGACCTTTGAAACGCCGATGCTGTTTTCCCTGGCGTTCGTGTTCCTGTTTACGATCGGCGGCTTTTCCGGCCTGATGCTGGCCATTACGCCGGTAGATTTCCAGTATCACGACACCTATTTCGTGGTAGCCCACTTCCATTACGTGCTGGTGCCGGGCTCGTTGTTCGGCATCATGGCGGGAGTCTACTACTGGCTGCCGAAGTGGACCGGTCATATCGTTGACGAAAAGCTCGCCAAGATGCATTTCTGGTTATCGGCGATATTCGTCAACATCACGTTCTTCCCGCAGCATTTCCTGGGGCTTGCCGGGATGCCGAGACGAATCCCGGACTACTCGACCCAGTTTGCCGATTTCAACATGATGTCTTCGCTCGGCGCCTTCGGTTTCGGGCTGTCGCAACTGCTGTTCGTTTACATCCTTTACCAGACCGTCAAGGGTGGTAAAAAGGCCAGTAGCGAGGTCTGGGACAACCCCATTGGCCTGGAATGGACCGTACCCTCACCGGCGCCGCATCATACCTTCGAAACCGCACCCGAGATGAGGTGAGATTGGCGCAACATGGATTCCCCTGTATCGAAAAGAAAGGTTCGCGTGGCGGCGATAATACTGGGCCTGGTAGCGGCAGGATTTTATGTCTTGATTATTGTTGCAACCGGGCTTAGATCGTCGGGATGAGTAAACAAAAACACGTCGTCCATTTCAGCCTGACCACGCAGTTGTTTGCGCTGGTCGTGGCCATGTTTGGTTTTGGTTTTGCGCTGGTTCCACTGTACGACGCTTTTTGCCAGATCCTAGGCATCGGCGGCAAAACCGCGGCACAAGCTGTCGAAGTCGTGGAAGCGCCTGAATTGAACCGCGAAATCGTGGTTGAATTTGTGACCACGGTAAACCAGGACGCTCCCTGGGAGTTCCGCGCCGGGGTTGCGGAAATGCGGGTTCATCCGGGCAAGCTATACCAGGCGACTTTCTTTGCCCGCAATCTGACTGGCCAGACGCAGGTCGGTCAGGCGGTGCCGAGCGTCGCGCCCGGCCAAGTGGCAAAGTACTTCAGAAAGACCGAGTGCTTTTGTTTCGAGCCACAAAGTTTTTCCGCCCATGAAGGCCGCGACATGCCGGTCGTATTTATCCTGGATCCGGAAATCCCACGACATATAGACCGGATCACCTTGTCATATACATTTTTTGCCCTGGAAACCCTGGCGGGTGTCGTCGCCAATAATCCATCTGAGATTTGAATCGGGGATTTGCGTTTATGGATCACACACACGATAAGTATTACATCCCTCACGGTAGCCATTGGCCGATCGTCGGCAGTTTCGCGCTGTTTGTGATGCTTGGCGGCTTCGCCGTCTACCTGAACGGCGCTGAAATCGGCGGCGTGGCGTCGCTGTTCGGCCTGGCGATACTGATTGCGATGATGGCCGGCTGGTTTGGCAACGTAATTGCCGAAAGCATGGCCGGTTATTACAACTCTCAGGTGGACAAGTCCTTCCGTATGGGAATGATGTGGTTCATTTTTTCCGAAGTCATGTTCTTCGCCGCATTTTTCGGCGCCTTGTTCTATGCCCGGCAACTGGCGATCCCCTGGCTCGGTGGCGAAGGAGCCAAGTTCATGACCAACCTGCTACTGTGGCCGGGCTTCGAGGCGATGTGGCCGAGTAACGGCCCGGCGCATGCAGGCGGTGAATTCGAAACGATGGCCGCCGCAGGCCTGCCGGCAATCAACACCGCAATACTCCTGACCAGCAGCGTAACCATCACGATCGCCCATCACGCGTTGAAGAACGGCAACCGCCTGCTGCTGAATCTCGGTGTACTGGTGACGATAATCCTGGGTTTTGGTTTTATTTCTCTACAAGCTTATGAGTACATGCACGCCTATAGTGAACTCAACCTGAAACTCAGCACCGGAATTTATGGCTCGACGTTTTTTGTACTGACCGGCTTCCACGGCCTGCATGTCACGGTAGGCGCAATATTCCTGACCGTGATCTGGTTTCGCGTACTGCGTGGCCATTTCACCCCACAGAAGCATTTTGCCTTCGAGGCGGCTGCCTGGTACTGGCATTTCGTCGATGTCGTTTGGCTGTGCCTGTACTTTTTCGTCTACTGGCTGTAGGCGAAGGACAAAAGACCGGGGCGCCGTGGCCGCACGGCGCCCCTTTTTATTTGATCGCCGTACGCTCCGGGCGCCGGTCTTATTGAGGAACAATGCCGTGTGGCTGGATCAGACCGAAATACCAGGCAACCATGAGCAAGACAAACAAGCCGATCGACATTCCGATCCGCCAGCTCAGCATCCGGACGACCCGATCTGTTTTTCCATCATCGCTGACCAGGTAACGCAGTGCTGAGCCCAGGCTGATGATGATGGCCAGCAGGATTAACAGGGCTAACAGGCGCATGATGATTTACGGCGAGCCTCCGGCCGGACAAGTGTGGAACTACAATATATCGTGATCAGGGGAAAAAGAAGGGCTGAAAATACCGTGTGGTTGATTCCTTCAGCCGCGGCAGTCGTATGCTTCGTGCTGTTTGCCAACCTCGGACTATGGCAGTTGGAACGCGCACAGGAAAAAGACGCTTTGTTTGCCAGTTTCGAGCAACAGCAGCCGACGGCGGCCCCACTTGGCCTGGCCAGCAATGAAAGCGCGGAAAAAAGCCGCTACCAGCATAGAAAAGTTTACGGCCATTACGATAGCGCCCATCAATTCCTCCTCGATAACATGGTCCATGAAGGCAAGGTGGGTTTCCAGGTGCTGACGCCTCTGATCCTGCCCGACCGGCAGCGCGCCTTGCTGATCAACCGCGGCTGGATTCCGCTCGTCGGCACGCGTCAGGATTTGCCGCCGGTGACAGTCGAAACCGGCTTGCGGCAGGTGACGGGCCGCATCGACCGGTTGCCCAGGGCCGGATTTCGCCCGGGACCGGGCGTCACAATGGCCCGGCATGACTGGCCGAAACTGGCTTTGTTCCCGACGGCAAGCGAGCTGGAGGATGTGCTCGATTACCCCTTGTTTGATTTTGTCTTGTTGCTGGATAAACGCGAGCCCGATGGGTACCTGCGGCAATGGAGGCCAACGGTAATGAGCGCCAACCAGCATCGTGGCTATGCTTTTCAGTGGTTCGCCATGGCCGCGGCAATATTGATTCTTTTCACAGTACTGTCCTGGAAATACTGGACACCGAGATCGCAAGAATGAATGCAGCAGCCCCAAGAGGTGGCGGCCGGAAAAAACGCAGTACCCTGCTGCTGGTCGGCATGCTCTTTCTCGGGCCATTGCTGGTCGCTGCGCTGGTCTATTACGGCAGTGCGGGCTGGCGGCCGGCCGGCAACGTCGCGTACGGAATGCTGTTCGACCCGGTAAAAAAACTGCCGGCCAGCGAGCTGCGGAGTGTCGATGGAAACAGACTTGGCAACGAAGCGCTGGATGGCCTCTGGATACTGGTTTACCTCAGCCAGGGCGCTTGTGAAATCGAATGCCGGAAAAGCCTGTATGACACCCGCCAGGTACGGGTGTTGCTGGGACAAAAAGACCAGCGCGTCCGACGTCTTCTGATTGCCGGTACACCGCTTCCTGACCTTGCCTATCTCAGCGAGTATCATCCCGACTTGTTGGTCATGACCGCAGCGAGCGCCGGCAGTGAATTCATAAAGGCCTTCGCCCGGGACCGGCAAGGTCTGGGTGACGAAGATATCCTGCGGCTGGACCGTGTATACATCGTCGACCCGCTGGGAAACCTGGTGATGGCCTACGAGTCAGGTTTTGACGCCGAGGGTCTGCTAAAAGATTTACAACGCCTGTTGCGCCTGTCGAGCATTGGTTAGCACGTCGGCCACCCGGAGATTCATGGAAATGGCGAAACACCCGCCAAGAAAAAAATATTACCGGCACCGCGGACCCAGCGCCGCGCTGATGCGTTTCAAAAAGCTGGCCCTGTTGGCCACATTTTTGACCCTGGTCGTCGTCGTGCTCGGCGCCTATACCCGTTTGTCGGATGCTGGCCTGGGTTGCCCGGACTGGCCCGGATGCTACGGCCAGATCAGCGTACCGGCCACCCCCGCCGAAGTCTCCGCAGCACAGCAAATGTATCCGGAACGGCCACTCGAGCCGGCCAAGGCTTGGATTGAAATGGTTCATCGGTATTTGGCCGGCATCCTGGGCCTGTTGGTCATGGCGCTCGCATTACTGGCGTTGCTCAATCGCAACGAGAAAAAACAACCCGTGCTGTTGCCGGTTCTGCTGGTGGCGCTCATTGTTTTCCAGGCTTTGCTGGGGATGTGGACGGTCAGCTTGTTGCTCAAACCGGTCATCGTCGTGGCTCACTTGCTGGGGGGCATGGCGACCCTGGCGCTGCTGTGGTGGCTTGCGATGACGCCGGCGCGCGAGCGGACCGAAGCCGGCAATTCACTACTGGCGAAAGCATCGCTGCTGGCGCTTCTGGTGGTGACCGCGCAGATCGCCCTGGGTGGCTGGACCAGCAGTAACTACGCCGCATTGGCCTGTCCCGATTTCCCGACTTGCCAGGATTCCTGGTGGCCGGAGGCGGATTTCTATAGTGGTTTCGATTTGCACCACCCGCTCGATTTGGACCTGCGCAGCGACTATGCCGGTGGTGTGCTCGAGCATCCGGCCCGCGTTGCCATACACCTGAGCCACCGCATCGGCGCATTGGTCGTCGTGGCCGTCAATCTGATCCTGGGCTTTCTGTTGCTGACCCGTAGCGAGAATAATGCTGTCGCGCAGTCAGGTATCGCATTGATGACCCTAACCGTGTTCCAGGTGGTTGTCGGTATTACCATCGTCAGCCTTGGCCTGCCGCTGCTACTCGCAACGGTGCACAACGCAATGGCTGCCTTGTTGCTGCTAAGCTTGCTAACCACCAACCGGTTGCTCCGGCTGAAACTATGACCCATCTGGCCGAGTATTTTGAGCTGACCAAACCGAAGGTCGTCGGCCTGATCGTTTTCACGGCGATCGTCGGCATGTTCCTGGCGGTACCCGGTATGCCACCCTGGCAACCCATCGTATTCGGAACGCTGGGCATCGGGCTGGCGGCGGCTTCAGCAGCGGCCGTCAACCATGTGCTCGACGCGCGCATCGATGCCAAAATGAAACGCACGCGACATCGTCCCTTGCCGACCGGTCAGCTCAGCGAAAAGCAGGCGAGCGTTTTTGCGGCGTTGCTTGGCGTGCTCTCGATGCTGATCCTGGCGCTGGCGGTGAACCCCCTGACCGCGCTAATGACCTTCCTTTCGCTAATTGGTTACGCGTTTGTCTATACCGTTTACCTGAAGCGCGCGACTCCGCAGAACATTGTCATCGGCGGCGCGGCAGGCGCGGCTCCGCCGGTGCTGGGGTGGATGGCAGTAACCAACACGATCGACCCGAATGCACTCTTGCTGTTCCTGATTATTTTCACCTGGACACCGCCGCATTTCTGGGCCCTTGCCATCGCGCGCAAGGACGACTATGCCAAAGTAAATATCCCGATGATGCCGGTGGTTTACGGCGTGAAATTTACCCGGCTGCAAATTCTTCTGTATACGATCCTGCTGTTTATCGTTGGCTTGCTGCCTTACTTGACCGGCATGTCGGGCCTGTTTTATCTGTTTGGCGCGGTCATGCTCGGCGGTGGATTCCTGTACTATGCCATCGCAATGATGATTCGGGACAAACCGGAATTGCCCATGCAGACTTTTGCCTACTCGGTCAATTACCTGGTGGCTCTGTTCGCGTTTCTCCTGGTTGATCATTACCTGTAACCGCTAGCCCGCATATTTCACCAAGGCGATGGATGTTTCTCCAATACTCGACCCCCTGAACGAAGCCCAGCGTGAGGCGGTTACCGCCGGGCAACACGCAATGCTGGTATTGGCTGGCGCCGGCAGCGGCAAGACCCGGGTGCTGGTCCACCGGATTGCGTGGTTGGTCGAAGTCGAGAAGGTCGCGCCGCGCAGTATTCTGGCGGTGACATTTACCAACAAGGCGGCCAGTGAAATGCGCGGGCGTATCGAGGCGTTGCTCGGTCGACCCGCGACGGCCATGTGGGTCGGCACTTTCCATGGCCTGGCTCACCGGATTCTCCGGCAACACTGGCGGGAGGCCGAACTCCCGCAGACTTTCCAGATACTGGATTCCGACGACCAACTTCGGCTGATCCGCCGTATGTTCAAAAACATGGGGATCGATGAGACGCGTTGGATACCCCGGGAATTGCAATGGTTTATTAACGCGCAAAAAGACCAAGGCATCCGGCCGGCCCACATGGAACACCGTGACGACAGCAACCGTCGTCAGATGATCCGGCATTATGCAGCCTACCAGGAGATTTGCGATAACGGCGGTGTCGTCGATTTCGCGGAACTTCTGTTGCGCGCCCACGAGTTGTGGCTGAAGCATAGTGAGCTGCTCGAGCACTACCGGCGCCGATTCTCGCATGTATTGGTTGATGAGTTTCAGGATACCAACACCATCCAGTATGCCTGGCTCAGGTTGCTGGCTGGCGAAACCGGGGTGCCGTTTGCGGTCGGTGACGACGATCAGTCAATTTATGGCTGGCGCGGTGCGAAGGTCGAAAACCTGTTCCAGTTTCAAAAGCATTATCCAAACACAAGGCTGGTGCGGCTGGAGCAGAATTACCGCTCGACCGGCACCATACTCAAGGCCGCCAATGCTTTGATTGGCAACAACAGGGGCCGGCTGGGCAAAAGCCTGTGGACGGAAAGCACGGATGGCGAAGCCATCAAAGTCTATGAAGGTTTTAACGAACGCGACGAAGCCGATTTCGTGCTGGGCCGCGTCAAGGAGTGGATGGACCAAGGCAATCTGCGTTCGGAGTTGGCAATACTCTACCGCTCCAATGCCCAGTCGCGAATTTTCGAAGAAGCTCTCATGAATGCCGGCATCCCGTACCGGGTTTACGGCGGCTTGCGCTTCTTCGAGCGCCAGGAGATCAAGGACGCGTTGGCTTACTTGCGGTTAATCGCGAACCGCGACGACGACGGCTCGTTCGAGCGGGTCGTGAATCTGCCGCCAAGGGGAATCGGCGCCAGGAGTATGGAAACGATCAGATTATACGCGCGCGCCAACGCCACATCGCTGTGGCAATCGGCGGCAAGCCTGGCGGGAGGCCAGTTGAGCAGCCGGGCGGCGTCCGCGGTACGGAAATTTCTTGCGCTGATCGAAGAGCAGGCTGGCAAGACTTCGGCCCTGGCACTACATGAGCAAGTCGACGCCGTGATCGAATGCAGCGGCCTGATCGAACATTACCGCAAGGAAAAGGGCGAAAGAGGCGAAGCCCGAATCGAGAACCTCGAAGAACTGGTTTCGGCGGCCCGCGGATACCAGCCGAGCGATGAAATGGACATGGCGCCGATGGACGCTTTTCTCGCTCATGCGGCGCTCGAGTCCGGAGAAAACCAGGGCAGCGCCTGGGAAGACTGTGTGCAGCTGATGACCCTGCACAGCGCCAAGGGTCTGGAGTTTCCGGTGGTTTTCATCTGTGGACTCGAAGATGGATTGTTCCCGCACCAGCGGTCGCTTGGCGATGCAAGCGGTCTCGAGGAGGAACGACGACTTTGTTATGTGGGGATGACCCGTGCGATGCGGTATTTATACCTGACCTATGCAAGCCAGCGGCGCTTGCATGGAATGGATAACTATCGCCATCCATCACGGTTTCTCAACGAGATCCCGCGCGAATACACCGAGGAGGTGCGCAGCGGTTTTTCGGTCCGGCGCCCGCTCAAGGGAACCCGGTTTTCGGCCCCAAAGGACCCTGACGGCATGCGGCTCGGCCAGCAGGTACGGCACGATCGTTTTGGTACCGGCGTGGTCATGGCTTGTGAGGGGCAAGGTGCCCACGCACGGGTTCAGGTAAACTTTGAATCTACCGGCACAAAATGGCTGGTTCTTGCTTATGCCAGCCTTGAACTGATGTAGAATGCGCCGCTGGTAAGCGCAAAAAGCAACAAAAGGCGCTGACATGAAAATCATTATTCTCGGCGCGGGACAAGTAGGGCGCACAGCGGCCTACCACCTGGCAAAGGAAGAGGCGAACGAAGTCACGGTCGTGGATCTTCGTGAGGATATCCTGCGCGATCTGCGCGATCGCCTCGATATCCGGACCGTGATCGGGCACGGTTCTCATCCCGAGGTACTGGAGCGGGCCGGCATCAAGGATGCCGACATGATTATCGCACTGACCGATAGCGACGAGACCAACATGGTGGCCTGCCAGGTCGCCAGCACCCTTTTTCGAACGCAGACCAAGATCGCAAGAATCCGCGATGCAGAATACCTGAGCCACGAGCAACTTTTTGGCGATGATGCGCTGCCGGTTGACGTACGTATCAGCCCGGAAGAACTGGTCACCGATTACATCGAGAAACTGATTCATTATCCGGGTGCTCTGCAGGTCCTGGAATTCGCCAACGGTGAAATCCTCCTGGTCGGCACGCGCGTAGGCAAAGACGGCCCTCTGGTGGGCCAGCAGTTATCCGCTTTGCGCGATCATATTCCCAATGTGGATGCCCGGGTCGCGGCTATATACCGCGATGGCAAAGCGATCAAACCGACCGGGGATACTGTCATTCGCGAGAATGACGAGGTGTTTTTTATCGCCGCGCGCGCGGACATACGCGCGGTGATGAGCGAGATGCGCAAACTCGATGAACCGGTCAGGCGAATTATTATCGCTGGTGGCGGCCACATCGGCTTCCGGCTTGCGAAACGCATGGAGCAAACCAACCAGGTCAAGCTGATCGAGCGCAACCAGGAACGCGCGAAGATAATCTCCGAAAAACTCGAACGTACGATCGTATTACACGGCGATGCGACCGATGAGCAGCTGCTGATGGAGGAAAACGTCGACAACGCAGACGTTTTCTGCGCGCTGACCAACTCCGAGGAAGCAAACATCATGGCGGCAATGCTGGCGAAAAGATGCGGCGCCCGCAAGGTCATGGCGTTGATCAACCGCCAGTCCTTCGCTGAGCTTGCTGAAGACGCGGGCACCATAGACATCGCGATTTCCCCGCAGCAGATTACCATCGGTACTTTGCTTGCCAACGTACGCCGCGGTGATGTTACCCGGGTTCACTCGCTGCGCAGGGGCGCCGCGGAAGCCCTGGAGGCAGTCGCCCACGGCAACCGAGAGAATTCGGCCGTGGTTGGCCGCTCGATACAAGAAATTGCATTGCCCGACAGCGTCACAATCGGCGCCATCGTGCGTGATGATCAGGTCCTGATGGCTCATCACGACACCATTATCGAAGAGAACGACCACGTCATTTTATTCCTGACCGACCGAAAACAAATCGATACGGTCGAGAAACTCTTCCAGGTCGACGCAACCTTCGTATGAACCTGCCTGTCGTTTCCCGAATTCTTGGCATGCTGTTGGGCATGTTCAGCCTGACCATGATTCCGCCCATGCTCGTGTCCTGGCATTTCAACGACGGCAGCTGGCTGGCCTTCCTCAACGGCATGGGTATCATCCTGATCGCTGCCGCGGTTTTCTGGCTGTTTGGCAAACCTGCGAATAGTGGTCTGGATTTGCGCCTGCGAGACGGCTTCCTGATCGTCGCGCTTTTCTGGGTTGTGCTCGGCGTCGCCGGTTCGGCGCCGCTGATCATGTCGGCAAGTCTCGACATTTCCATCACCGACGCAATCTTCGAATCGATTTCCGGCCTGACGACAACGGGCGCGACCATCCTGACTGGGCTGGACGAGCTGCCGCGCAGTATTCTTTTTTACCGCCAGATGCTGCAGTGGCTGGGAGGTATGGGGATCATCGTGCTGGCGGTCGCCGTGCTGCCAATGCTGGGTGTCGGCGGCATGCAATTGTACCGCGCCGAGACCCCCGGCCCGGTCAAGGACAACAAACTCACGCCGCGTATTACGCAAACGGCCAAGGCGCTTTATTTCATTTATGCGGGCATCACGGTCGCCTGTTTCGCCGCCTACTGGATTGCCGGAATGGACTGGTTTGATGCGCTGGGTCACGCCTTCAGCACCGTAGCCATCGGTGGCTTCTCGACCCACGATGCCAGTATCGGGCATTACGCGCAGATCGGGCACCCAAACGCGCTGGCGATCGAAATGATCGCTGTGGTTTTTATGCTGATCGGCGCTGCGAATTTCTCGCTGCATTTCCTGGCCTGGAAAAACCGCAGTATCAAGAGCTACCTGCAGGATCCGGAATTCAGGGCGATGATTACCATCTTGTTGACGGTTACCGCAATCACCGTTTTTTACCTTTTCGCCAGCGGTTATTACGGGGGTTTTGCAGAATCGATGAGGAAGGGGCTGTTTCAGGCGGTGTCGATTGGCACGACCACCGGCTTTACCACCGCAAAGTACTCGATGTGGCCTGGCTCGCTTCCGGTCATGCTGCTGCTGGTCAGTTTCATCGGCGGTTGCGCCGGCTCAACCGGCGGCGGCATGAAGGTGATTCGGTGGCTGCTGATTTACAAGCAGGGCGCGCGCGAAGTCTTGCGCCTGATCCATCCGAACGCGGAGATCCCGGTCAAACTGGGCAACACCGCGGTACCGACCCGGGTTATCGAAGCAGTCTGGGGTTTCTTCTCGATTTATATCGTCATGTTCGCTGTCATGATGCTGGTGTTGATGATGACCGGCCTGGATCAGAATACCGCGTTCTCCGCGATTGCCGCGACCTTGAACAACCTCGGCCCGGGGCTGGGCGATGTCGCCGACAATTTCATTTCTATCCCGGACCCGGCCAAATGGGTATCGATTTTTGCCATGTTGCTTGGACGCCTCGAAATTTTTACGCTGCTGGTACTGTTCACACCATCTTTCTGGGATCGCTAGCCCGTGGGGTTGATCGCCAGTCTTGAAGCGATGCTCGACGGCGGCCGCGACGACGCGCTGTTGAGATTTTCCCTGGGTAGCGCCTTTCTGTCGCAACAACGGGCGAACGATGCACTGGTTCATTTGCAAGCGGCGGTCGCCCACGATCCGGGATATTCCGCCGCATGGAAACTCCTGGGCAAGGCGCAATCGGCAGCCGGCAATTGCGACGCGGCGGGCAACGCCTACCGGGCGGGAATTGCCGCAGCGGAGAAAAAAGGCGACCAGCAGGCAATGAAGGAAATGCAGGTCTTCCTGCGCCGACTGGAAAAAAACCTGGAAAAATGAGACCGCTTAGCGAACGCATCGATTCCGCCAATCGGATACTGGGCGAAACCCTGTCCTGGCTAACCGCTTTGATGGTCCTGGTGACCTTTGTGATCGTGGTGCTCCGTTATGCGTTCGACACCGGCTGGATCTGGCTGCAGGAAAGCGTCACCTGGATGCACGCGCTGGTGTTCATGCTGGCCGCCGCGTACACGCTGGGGTGCGACGAGCATGTCAGGGTCGATATTTTCTACCGCCGCATGGATGCGCGAAAAAAGGCACTGGTCAATTTACTGGGTGCGCTGTTTCTGCTGGCGCCAACCTGGCTGTTGCTGATCATCGTCAGCTGGGATTATGTGGCCGCTTCCTGGTCCGTTTATGAAAGCTCCCGGGAAGCCGGCGGGCTGCCTGGATTGTTTTTGTTGAAAAGCGTGATCCCGCTTACCGCGGTGTTGCTGCTGTTGCAGGGCCTGTCCCAGGCATTGAGTGGATTCCTCGCGACGAGAAAGCGATCGCAGCAGGCAACGCCGGGCAAAGACCAGGTCGACCGGGGCACAGGACTGTAAGCATGGGCTGGATCGCCGGTCTGATGTTTATTTCTGTTGTGCTGGTGCTGCTGGCCGGCTACCCGGTTGCCTTTACCCTGTCCGGGGTGGCCCTGCTGTTCGCCCTGGGCGGCGCCGTGCTAGGCGTCTTCGATCCTGCGTTTCTGAATGCCATGCCGAGCCGTATTTTCGGCATCATGGGCAACCAGACCTTAATCGCGGTTCCCTTGTTTGTTTTTATGGGCGTGATGCTGGAGCGATCACGGATTGCGGAAAGCCTGCTGGACACGCTGAGCCTGCTTTTCGGGCCGCTGCGCGGCGGCCTGGGATTCTCTGTCACCCTGGTCGGGATGTTGCTCGCGGCCAGTACCGGTATCGTCGGCGCCACGGTCGTTACCATGGGGCTACTGTCATTGCCGACGATGCTTCGGCGAGGCTATGACCCCGCGGTCGCCGCCGGCACGATCTGCGCATCGGGAACCCTGGGTCAGATCATCCCGCCCTCGATCATCCTGGTCATGCTGGGCGACGTATTGTCATCGTCGTACCAACAAGCCCAACTGGCGCAGGGGATATTTTCGCCAAAAACCGTATCCGTGGGTGACCTTTTTGCCGGGGCCCTGATCCCCGGTCTGCTGCTGGTCGGCTTGTACCTGCTCTGGCTGATGGTGGTCGCTTTTTTCCGGCCGCAGGCGATGCCCGCAATTTCCGCCAGCGAGCGCAAGGCCATGCGCGGGAAAAGCCTCTTGCGCCAGGTCGTCCTGGTGCTGTTGCCGCCGTTGCTGCTGATCCTGGCGGTGCTGGGATCGATCCTCGCCGGACTCGCAACGCCGACCGAAGCCGCGGCCGTCGGCGCCGCTGGCGCGACGCTGATGGCGTTGCAGCGCAAGCAACTGGATCCGGGCCGCCTGCGCGAGGTCATGCGAACCACCACCCGGATCAGCAGCATGGTATTTATGATCCTGCTGGGCGCTTCATTTTTCTCATTGGTATTCAGAGGCTTTGGCGGCGACGAAGCAGTCCACGCGGTGCTGGAAAACCTGCCCGGTGGTGTAATCGGCTCCATGCTGGTGGTCATGGCGCTGATGTTCCTGCTCGGTTTTGTCCTCGACTTTATCGAGATTACTTTTGTCGTCGTGCCGATTGTCGCCCCGATCTTGCTGGTCATGGGTCTGGATCCGGTCTGGCTGGGGGTGATGTTTGCGATCAATCTGCAGACTTCATTCCTGACGCCGCCTTTTGGCTTTTCGCTGTTTTACCTGCGCGGGGTGGCTCCCGACACGGTTAGCACCTCCGCAATCTACCGTGGCGTCATTCCGTTCGTCTGCATCCAGCTATTCGCATTGCTGCTGCTGGCTTTGTGGCCCGAACTGGCAACCTGGCTTCCGGCGCGAATTTATGGCGAATAGTGGTCTGCGCCGCCCAACAGGCGCGCCTCGAAATAGGCTTTTTCGGATATCTCCAGCCACGGCGAGGTATTGCGCTGGAATTCCCGGTAGGAGGCATACACGCGCGCCACCATATCGTCATCGGCCGCCAACTCCTCCAGTACTTCCAGCGACAACTGTTTGAGCCGCCGCAGGACGCTTTCCGGCAGGGGCTTTGGGATAATGCCGTGTTCGCTTGCCAGCACACGCAATGCGCGCTGATTCTGCGCCGTGTAATCGGCCAGCATGTCGTCGTTCGCCGCCTGACACGATAGCAGCACGATCTCCTGCAAATCCTCGGGCAGCGAGTCGAACTCCTGCTTGTTGAAAATTGCTTCCAGCGTGGCGCATGGCTCGTGCCACCCGGGGTAGTAATAATGTTTAGCCGCTTTGTGCAAGCCAAACGCCAGGTCGTTATAGGGTCCAATCCATTCCGCTGCATCGATGGTGCCGGTCTGCAAGGCGGTAAAGACTTCCGCACCGGGGACGTTGACCGGCGTACCTCCCGCACGTCTGAGTACCTCGGCTCCCAGGCCCGGTATTCTCATCTTCAGCCCCTTAAGGTCTTCGACGCTGTTGATCTCTTTGTTGAACCAGCCCGCCATCTGGGTGCCGGTATTGCCGGCTGGCGCCGGCATCAGGTTGAATGGCGCGTAAAGTTCCTTCCACAGATCCCAGCCGCCGCCATAATAAAGCCAGGCGTTCATTTCCTGTGCGTTCATACCAAACGGAACGGCCGCGAAGAATTGCGCGGCCGGTGCCTTGCCCTTCCAGTAATAGGCCGCCCCATGCGCCATCTGCACCGTGCCGGAGGAAACCGCATCGAAGGCCTCGTAGGCGGGCACCAGTTCGCCACCGCCATATACCTTGATTTGCATCCGGCCGTTACTGGCCTTTTCTATACGTTTTGCCAGGCGATTGGCGCCGACCCCCGCGCCCGGAAAATTCGGCGGCCAGGTGGTCACCATTTTCCATCGATGAACCTTGCGGTTTTCGCTGACCGCCGTGGTTGCCTGCTGTTGCCCGCAAGCGGCTAGCCCGGCCACCAGCGCGCCAGCGCCCAGCCCCTTGATCAGATGCCTTCGTTTCATGCCTCATCCCGTTTGTCCGCAAAAACGAATAATGCATCAAGCAACTGACCGGTACCATATTGGATCCGGTCCAGGAAGGAAACACCGATAAGCCCGATTCTATATAGTCTGCGCCCCACTAATGGTTGTGTTTACGCTAAAAACGGTATGCTTTCCCCACTTTATTTGTTTTCTCCATTTAGTGTCTTTATTTGCTGTTTTTCGCTACTAATAACCACTTTAGTGGAAATTATTGCCAATGTTTTACATATCAAGCGGAAGTATGTACTTATTGAAAACGGATTTTAGCCCAAAATAGGAAGAAAACGGGCTGAAAATCGTGGGAAAGTGGGAAATTGCTATAGATGAGTGGAAAATAGTATAATCGGCCCACGCTTTTTGCAACATTAAAGAGTATATTATCTGTGCCGATTCATGTAGTTACGCACAGTACTTAATCTAGAGGGAACAGGCCATGCCTAACGACCAAGACTGTTTTTATATCGAGCTTACGGTGGACCCAGATAAAGACGGTATTTACGTTAGTAGTAAACAAGTTCCGGGATTGCATTTGATGGGATCTAGCATGAATGACATGAGGCCGACGCTTGAAAAGGCCATTAAGCGCCTCTATCTCGACAACAAAGGAACAGATGTCAATGTAATCTGGTTGTCTAATGCTGAGGACTTTCCGGTAGCTCACGATGTGCCGGTACGGCTCGCTGTTTACGAAAAAGCAGCCTAGAAGTACCATAAGGATTGCAGGGACGGTTGAATATGATTGCTGTTCGGCTGCTCTCGCGTAAGGTAGTAAAAGAAAGGCTTGATGCGTTTGGTTGCCAGCTTGTCGAGGAATATGACAACCCCTCTGATTCTTATTATCAATCGTCCTATTGGCGAACTTCCTGGGGGTTCCACTTTTTTGTTCCAGAGTTAGGCGAGAACCGATTGTGTCCAGAGCATCGGTTGTACCAAATCCTCGCGGAGCTTTCTGAATTGGCTCCGAGGAAGGACTAGAAATCTGGATTTAGTTGTTTCGGGCGAAAATTTGTCCTTGTGTCAACTGGTTCTCGATAACGCAGCCGTTTTCCATCTGCTGCCTGAATCGCTGCCACGGTTCGGTCCCCATCGCTTAGCTTGCGCCCGTTATACCGAAATTCGTATTCGGCCAGATATCGGTGCAGATGTTTCTTGCTTACCGAGTGGTAAATACCGCTTAGGCCACGTTTCACAATGGCGAAATAGCTTTCTACGGTGTTGGTAGTTACGTCGCCTCGAACATACTCGCCAGCGGAGTGCTTTACGGTATGGTGTCCACCTTCGTATTCCCGCCCGATGCCACGATATTGTTTGGCTTCGTCCGTCATAATCTTAGCTCGGCGATCAACATTGTCACGGATGGCGATTTTCAGGGTCTTGGCTGAGACATCCGGTAGAACCATTGCCCGGACTCGGCCACCGCGCTCGACCATGGCCATCACCGGCGTTTTATTACTCCAGGCTTCGCGCTTGTCCCGCGGGTGCCGGGGCTTGCCGCCTACATGGGTTTCGTCAATTTCGACGGTTCCGGTTAGTGGGTTGCCATCAGTTGGGGCCATGGCGAAGCGGATACGGTGCAGCAGGAACAGGGCTGATTTATAACTGAGGCCAGTCTGACGCTTGATTTCCAATGCGCTAACCCCTTTTTTGGAGGTGGCGGCACGCCAGAACCCAAAGCACCAGTGGCGCAGAGGGATGCGAGAATCCTCGAAAACAGTGCCAGTACGGACGCTATATAACGAATTACAATCCCGACAGCGCCAGCGATAATGCTTCTCCCGACCACCTTTCCGAGACTGCATTTGGTATACGTCCATGCCGCCGCATTTGGGGCAGGCCGGATAATCGCCCCAGCGGTTCTTTTCCATGAATTCAACAGCCACAGCCTCATTCGCGCAGGCTGTTGGAAGGTCCTGAATTGGCGTGTCGCCCTTAGTCGATTGGTTCTGTATCTTGCTCATTGGTATTATTATACTTGATGAAATTATATTGTCAATGCTTGCAGAAAACTATTTGCAAGCATTGCTTGCATCCACTATCATGCAAGCATGACCAGTTCAGATAGCCCGAAAGCAAGGGGCGGCTACGCAAGGGCCGCGTCGTTAACGTCCAAGCAACGGCGTGAAATAGCTATAAAGGCCGCTGCAAGCCGTTGGAGAGCTGATCTCCCTCAGGCTACCCACGCCGGAGAACTTAAGATAGGCGATATGACTATCCCCTGCGCGAATCTTGAAGACGGGACTCGTGTGCTTACAGAGTCCGACTTCATGAAGAACATGGGGATGTATCGCAGCGGTGCGTTGTCGGTAAGACGTAAGGTCGATGATGAAACCGGTGCACTAGCGCCGCTTTATCTCGCTTTCAAGAACATAAAACCTTTTGTAGAGAAGCACTTAGGGAATGTGCACCAATCCTTCATCAAGTATCGGACTGGTAAGGGGATGGTAGCCCACGGAATAAGCGCCGAGTCAATACCGAAGATTTGCGAAATCTGGCTTGATGCTAAAAAGGCCGGGGTGCTTGGTAGGCGGCAAGAAAAAATCGCCGAGAAAGCCGAATTGGTAATACGTGCTTTGGCCCACATCGGCATCATCGCTCTGGTTGATGAAGCAACTGGCTATCAGGAAATCAGGGACCGAAAAGCCCTGCAATCCATTCTGGACAAGTACCTGCGTAAGGAACTTGCAGCATGGGCCAAGAAATTCCCGGACGAGTTCTACAAAGAAATGTTTAGACTTCGCGGCTGGGAGTGGAAAGGAATGAAAGTCAATCGCCCCAGCGTAGTAGGAAAGTACACCAAGGACCTTGTCTACGAGCGCATCGCGCCAGGGCTACTCAACGAATTAGAGCGAAAAAATCCCAAGCACACAGTTGGCCGAAGAAAGGCAAAACACCATCAATGGTTAACTGAGGATGTAGGTGATCCGGCACTAGCTCAGCATTTGTACGCTGTCATCGGACTAATGCGCGCCTCATCTGACTGGAGCCAGTTAAAGCGCCTGATGAATCGCGCATTCCCTCGTAAAGGGGATACGCTGGACCTGCCCTTAGAGGATTTTCCGGATTGATTTATAAAAAAATGCCGGGGTGGCGAAATTGGTAAACGCTGACGACTTGGAATCGTCTGGCTTTCCGCCTTGCGGGTTCGATCCCCGTCCCCGGCACTCTAATTATATCAAATATGACTGACAAAAGAGAGAAACGAGGCCCAAAACCAGAAACCGTCAAGATCGACGAAGACTGGGAGGACGCTGTCAAAAAGGCGCTAGAGAAGAAACGCCCGAAAAGTGGGTGGCCTGGAACCAGCGAGGATAAAGGGTCAGAGACCGATCCAGAGCCGACAAGCGATAAATAATCCCACCGATCTTTTTCGCTTTTCGTAACTTATTGATTATTATACTTTTCAATAAGTACATACTTCCGATACCAAGGCAATAACGGGGCGTCCCTGCCCCGGCGGCTCTCTTCCCTGACAGAGCTTTTCAACTCGCCGCAGTGCCAGTGTGAGCCGTCGCCAGACATCTGTCTGTCAGGATTCTTTGACACTGTGCGTAGGTGCATGCCCACAATATCGGCACGGAGGAACCGCCGATGATCGGATTGTTGCAAAGGGTCAGCAAGGCCGACGTAATCGTCGATGGTCGAACGATCGCGAAAATCGACCGCGGCCTGCTGGTGCTGGTCGGCGTCGAAAAAGACGACACCCAGCGAACGGCGGAACGACTGGCGGAACGGCTGCTCGATTACCGGGTGTTTGCCGACGCGCAGCAGCGCATGAACCTGGGGCTCAGGGAGGCCGGTGGCGGGCTGTTGCTGGTACCGCAGTTCACGCTGGCGGCTGATACTCGTAAAGGGCTGCGCGCGAGTTTTACCGCGGCGGCAAACCCGGAGCTTGGCCGGCGCCTGTTCGACGAACTGGTGCGCCATGCCAGCCACCTGCACCAACCGGTCGAGACCGGCGAATTTGGCGCAGATATGCAAGTGTCGCTGGTTAACGACGGGCCGGTCACGTTCTGGCTGCAGATCAGCCCTTGAAATACACACCCGCAACTGAGTATTTTTTGGCCTAGTGGCGTATGATTTCGACTCCAAACCATAACGGGAGAGGCGTATGGGTCTCGGTGGCATCAGTGTCTGGCAACTTCTGATTATCCTGCTGATTGTCATCGTGCTGTTTGGCACGAAAAGGCTAAGTACGATCGGCAAGGATCTCGGTGGCGCCGTGAAAGGCTTCCGCAAAGCCGTCGATGACGGTGAAAAAGAACAGGCGGCTCACCAGATCAGCGTGCATCCGGAGTCAGGCGATGACCAGAAATCCGGCAACAACCGGCAAGCGGAAGGCGCAGACAAGACCCAACAAGACTGATGTTTGATATCGGCTTTTGGGAGCTGGTCATTCTGTTTGCCCTGGCGCTGGTTGTGCTGGGGCCGAAAAGATTACCGGAACTGGCGGCGACCCTGGGTCGCTGGCTTGGCCGCGCCCGCTTCATGGCACGATCCCTGAAGACCCAGATCGATACCGAACTGGCGATCGAACGGGCGAATGAGGCCGCGGCAAAGAAAGACCAGGAAAAGAAGGACAAGGCAGCGGAGCCGACCGACCGTGACCCAGGTTGACGAGCAGCCGGCCGGCGAGGCCAGCCTGATTTCGCATTTGCTGGAACTGCGGACCCGGCTGATGTACTCCGGTATCGCCGTTATTGTCCTGTTTTTCTGTTTATGGCCGTTTAGCGACCAGCTGTTTGCGCTCGCCGCGGCGCCGCTGATCGCGCAAATGCCCGAGGATTCGACAATGATTGCCACGCAGGTGGCATCGCCGTTCCTGACCCCGTTCAAACTCAGCATAGTGGCCGCTGTTTTCCTCGCCATGCCGGTAATCCTTTACCAGATCTGGGCCTTTGTCTCTCCCGGGCTGTATCAGCGGGAAAAACGCTTTACCGTGCCGTTGCTGATATCGAGCATCTTGCTTTTTTACCTGGGCGTCGCCTTTGCCTATGCGGTGGTTTTCCCGCTGATGTTCGCTTTCTTTAACGCGGTAGCGCCGGAAGGTGTCGCCGTGATGACCGACATCTCACATTACCTGGATTTCATCCTGGTCCTGTTTTTTGCCTTTGGGATGGCATTCGAGGTGCCGGTCGCCACCGTCTTGCTAGTCTGGAGCGGTTTCGTGACGCCCGCCAATCTGCGCGGCAAGCGCACCTATGTTTTTCTGTCGTGTTTTGTGCTCGGCATGTTTCTGACCCCGCCCGATATCGTCTCGCAGACCCTGCTGGCCGTCCCGATGTACCTGCTTTTTGAAGTGGGCATCGTCATGTCGCGAATCCTGGTACCGGGTTACAAGGAAGTCGAGGCGCAACAGGCGGAAACTCCCGATGACTGACCGTCATTGGCCGCTTTGACCGGCCATTGCGATCGCTGCCCCGAATGGACAGCCGTTGACGGTTTCGCGATAATTATGGGAAATCACCGGATATGATGGCTTTGGTTGATATCGCCGAGCCTGTAAAATCAACGCCTGACCCAGGGGAGCGCAGCTCATGAATCGCAGGTTTCCAATGTTCAAGGTTTTTGCCGGTTTTCTTATTGTAGCGGTACTGACCACAACCACGGCATCTTCGGCAAACCTTATCGCTACCGCAGATCTGTTCAAACCCAGCGAGTTCAGCAATGTCCGCATGTCGCCGGACGGGATGTTCATCGCCGCCATCGCCCGAACACCCGCGCAGCCTGACGGGCAAAATCTGATCGTCATGGATCTCAGCGATCGTTCCGTCAAGGTGCTGACCGGTTACCCGGAGGATGAGGTCACCCGGTTCTTGTGGGTCACTGACGAACGGTTGGTATTCAGGATTAACCGGGACTACGAATCGCGCAGCAAGAGCGCGGAATATCTCGGTACCTATGCGATCAATCGTGATGGGTCTCGTGGCAGGCAGATTCATGAACCGTTTGAAGGCGACCGACGTGGCGGTCGCAGCATCGGCGGCGCCGGCACGGGCCGTATCGGCGGTATCCGGGAGGATTTTCGAATCCTGGATATCTGGTGGTCAAACCCGGAATATATTTTGGTCCAGAAAATCAACCAGCGCTTTCGTTTTCCCGACGTATACAAAGTCAATATGAATACCGGTCACATGAGGAAGCTGACGATCAACGACAACGACATCATAAGCTGGCATGTCGATTACCAAGGACGGCCGCGAGTCGGTTACAGCACCGGGTCCGATCGCGATGACCAGGTTTACGACATTCTATACAGGTCGGAAAACAGCAAAGAATGGAAAAGTATCGTAAGCGGCACTGTAGGCGACTTTAGCATCCATGGTTTCGATCAGGACAACCGGCATATTTTCCTGTCGTCGAGAAATGGCGGGGACCGGATGAAGTTATACCGTGTCGATGGTGAAACCGGTGAGCTGGGTAAACCCCTGATCAGCGATCCCGTTTATGACGTGAATGGCGTGTTGGCCCAGACCCGTGCCGGCAAGCCGCTGTTCTTCCGCTACCATACCGACAAACCCAGGACCTTGTTTTTCGAGCAGGACTGGGCGGATCGGCAGTCGGTTATCGATGGGGCCTTGCCGGATGCGGTCAATTATATTTATGACTGGGACGATGACGAGACCCGTTTCCTGATCTACTCCTGGAGCGACCGGCAGGTCGGCGATTATTACCTGCTCGATGAGAAAGCGGGCAAGCTCAGTTTTATTTTGTCGCGCGCTGCCTGGCTGGACAAAGACGATATGGCGCCGATGCTGCCCATTTCCTTTGCCGCGCGCGACGGACTGAACATTCACGGTTACCTGACCTTGCCGATCAATTCCGGGGAGGGCCCTTTCCCGCTGATCCTGAATCCGCATGGCGGGCCATACGGAATTCGCGACCGCTGGGGCTTTAACCGGGAAATCCAATACCTGGCCAATCGTGGCTATGCCGTGCTGCAGGTGAATTATCGAGGATCAGGCGGCTATGGCGCCAGTTTCCAACGCGACGCCCACAAACGCTGGGGGCTGGAGATGCAGGACGACCTGACAGATGCCGTGCTGTGGGCGATCGACCAAGGTTACACAAAACACGGCAAAGTCTGCATTTATGGCGCCAGTTACGGCGGTTACGCGACACTGATGGGTCTGGTCAAGACGCCGGAGCTTTTTAGTTGTGGGATCAACTACGTCGGTGTATCGGATCTGGGCAGACTGTACGTGGCCATAAAAAAGAAATTTTCGGTCACCGGTCAGGATAGCCGGGTGGACTGGTTCCACTGGGCGATTGGAGACCCGAACAAGGACAAGGAGCGATTCTACGAAACGTCCCCGATCAACCACGTGGACAAAATCCAGGCTCCATTGCTGATCGTACATGGCGTGTTCGATCCGATCGTACCGGTAGAGCACGCCCGACGCCTGGCCGGCAAGTTGAAGTCAGCGGGCAAGGAATTCGAGTATCAGGAAAAACGCTACGAAGCGCATGGCTTTCACACGCCCGCTAACCAGGTTGATTTGTATGAAATGATCAATAAATTTCTGGAAAAAAATCTAAAATAGCCTGGCTGCAACTACGTCGCAAATTAAAACGGGGGCCAGTGGCCCCCGTTTTTTTACCCACATCTGTAGCTCAGAGATGGTCTTCGCTAATCCCTTCATGGGTTCCGGTGACAGCGATTTCCTCCTCGATAATGGTTTCCTTGACATGCCCTTCGGCGCCGTGCATCCAGTGCACCAGCTTGTCGGCAATCAGGAACAACAGCCCACCGAAGACAGCGGCCGTGATGGCGATTCCGCCAAAAATAGAAATGGCGTTGTTGACCATTTCCGACTCGTCGCCATGGCCGATAAACGAGCCAATAAAGCCGGCAACGTAGTTGGCCAGACCGGTAAAGCCGAACCAGACCCCCATCATCAGCGACAACAACCGTAGCGGGGCCAGCTTGGTCACCATCGAAAGGCCGATCGGTGACAGGCAAAGTTCGCCCATGGTGTGGAAGAAATAAGCGCCAACCAGCCAGATCATGCTGGTCTTGGCGTTGACATCGCCACCGAGCTGAAGCGTGGCGCCGACCATGAACAGGAACCCGATCGCCAGCAGCACCAGCCCCATCGCAAACTTGGTTGGCGATGTGGGTTCGGCAGCCCCCATTTTCAGCCACATCAGCGCGAACAGCGGTGCAAACACCACGATAAAGAGCGGGTTCAAGGACTGGAACCAGGTTGTCGGCACCGTGAATGAACCGATGACCCGGTCGGTAAACTGGTTCGCGTAGATATTCATCAGACCGCCGGCCTGTTCAAATCCCGCCCAGAAAATGATCGTGAACACGCCCAGGATCATGATGACCTTGATCCGGTCAAACTCCACCTTGGTCAGTGGCTGTTTGACCTTCGGACCAACCTGGTCCGCCATGGCCTGTTTGGCGGATGGCACCACCCCGACCTCGCCCAGCAGTTTGCGCGCAAAAACCAACTGGACCACCAGCGACATCACCATGCCGATGCCGGCGCAGACGAAACCCACCTGCCAGTTGCCGCCATATAGCGCAACAACCGAGCCAACCACGATACCGGACAGGAATGCACCGATATTGATGCCCATATAAAAAATAGTGAAGGCGCCGTCACGGCGATGATCGCCTTGCTCGTAGAGGTCGCCAACCATGGTCGAGATATTGGGCTTGAATAGTCCGTTACCGCACATCAGCAATGCCAGGCCCAGGTAAAAGGCCTGGGTTTCCATGCCCGGAATCCAGGCATGCGGTGTGCCCAGCATGAATTGCCCAGCCGCCATCAGTGTGCCGCCGATGATGATGGCCTTGCGCTGGCCCAGAACATTGTCGGCCAGCCAGCCGCCCAGCAACGGCGTGATATAAACCAGGCCGGTAAACCAGCCATACAGTTTCAATGCATCCGCATTGGTCCACCCAAGACCAAAACCACCGTAGTCGCTGGTCTTGTCCACGAGGTACAAGACCAGGATGGCTCGCATCGCGTAATAACTGAATCTCTCCCAGAGTTCGGTGCCGAAAAGCAGGTACAGTCCTTTCGGGTGCCCGAATATAGTGCCCGTATCAGGTGCTTTTACCATGCCCTGTTATCCTTTATGTTATTGATAAAACGATGCCGGTAGCCTGTTGCCTGAACGGACACTGTCTACCGGCCACAAAGCGGTCATTATAGCCACCGGAAACGCGTTTTCGGCAGCAGACCACCATATTTTTCGGTTTCTGCCGGCAAATCCGGGTTCCAGCCCAACTCCATGGGGTATGGATAGAAAAAAAGGCCTTTCGTTCCGCCTTTATGCCGGATTCACATACCTGTTTCAACGTTTTCTGCGACGCAACAACCGCCGGTGGCAAGCCCGAGCTGTTTCGCCTAAACTTGGCGGCCGCTGAAATCGGATAAAACACCAAGAGGATTTTCATGACAAACCCCATCAAGCGAATTTCAATCTTTTTTGCAGCCGTGGCGCTGGCCGCCTGTTCCGGCGGGCAGTCGAACCAGAGTGCCAACGAAATCGCGGCAACGACACTGACGGCGGCAGAATTCATCGACAAGGTCAACCGGGAAACGGCCGAGCTGAACAAGGAAAGCGGCGCTGCATATTGGGTGAACGCGACCTACATAACTTACGATACCAGTCTGCTGGCCGCAAAGGCTACGGAGAAAAGGCTGGATTATCAGAGCCGAATTGTCGAGGAATCCAAAAAATACGCTGGCGCCGATATGGATGCCGGCACTGCTCGCCAGATGAAGCTGATCACGGCAGGAACGACGTTGCCCGCGCCTTCGAACAAGCAAGATCAGGCCGAACTGGCAAAAATAACCACCGAGATGGGCGATCTGTATGGCTCCGCCAAGTACTGTCGCGAAGATGGCGAATGCCTGGCTGAAACCGATCTGATCAGGATCATGGCGGAGAGCCGCGATCCCGCTGAATTACTGGAAGTCTGGACCGGCTGGCGGACCATTTCTCCACCCTTGCGCGGCATGTATCAGCGCTTTGCCGAACTCGGCAACGATGGCGCCCGCGAAATGGGTTACGAAAACCTCGGCGACCTTTGGCGCGGCGGTTATGACATGGAATCCGAAGCGTTTGCTGCGGAAATCGAGCGTCTGTGGAGCCAGGTGGAACCTTTATATAACGAGTTGCATTGTTACACCCGCGGCAAATTGTCGGAAAAATACGGCAGCGACGTCGTTTCGGCCGATGGCCCAATTCCGGCCCACCTCCTCGGTAATATGTGGGCGCAACAGTGGGGCAATATTTACGACCTGGTCGAGCCGTTTCCCGGTGTAGGCCAATTCGATGTCGATGCCGCACTGGTTGAGCAGGACTGGAGCCCGGAGAAAATGACCAAGACGGCGGAAAACTTTTTCGTCTCGATGGGCATGCCGGAGCTACCGGACACATTCTGGGAGCGTTCGCTGCTGACCAAGCCGAGAGACCGGGACGTTGTCTGCCATGCCAGCGCATGGCCGCTGGATAATGGCAACGATGTGCGCATCAAACAGTGTGTAGAGCAGACCGAAGACTCGCTGGTCACGCTACATCACGAGCTGGGCCACATTTACTATTTCATGATGTACAAGGGCCAGCCCATCCTTTTTCAGGCCGGCGCCAACGATGGTTTTCACGAGGGCATAGGCGACACGCTGCAACTGTCGATGACGCCTGGATATCTCAGGAAGCTGGGCCTGGTCGGTGAAACCGAGAACGGCGACGAAGCGATGATCAATCAGTTGATGAAGCTGGCGCTGGACAAGATCGCATTCCTGCCATTCGGCAAACTGATCGACCAGTGGCGCTGGAAAGTGTTTTCCGGCGAAATCACTCCGGATAATTACAACCAGGCCTGGTGGGATTTGCGCACGCAATACCAGGGTATCGTGCCGCCGGTCGAGCGCAGCGAGGCGGACTTTGATCCGGGCGCCAAGTACCACATTCCGGGAAACACCCCGTACACGCGCTATTTCCTGGCGCACATCCTGCAGTTTCAGTTTCACCGCGCGTTGTGCGATGCCGCCAGCATCGAAGGCCCGCTTTACAACTGCTCGATTTACAACAGCAAGGCGGCGGGTGAACGCCTGATGACGATGCTGGAGATGGGCGCCAGCAAACCATGGCCGGATGCGCTTGAGAAAATCACCGGCACGCGGCAATTGGATGCCAGTGCAATTATCGATTATTTCGCGCCATTGATGGATTGGTTAAAGGTGCGAAACGAGGGACAGACCTGCGGCTGGTAGCTCAGCTCAGGCACAGGCCAAATAAGAAGGGGTCGGACCCTGAGGCCCGACCCCTTTTTCTACGTCTGGTCCGCGTAGCAAACCAGCGTTTCGCCAATAAACTCACAGGTGGTTGGCGTTCCCGGGAATTGTTCCAGCGGGATACCTAGCAAATTGAGCCGCCCCAAAAACGTTCTCAGCGAGTCATCGTAACGGAAATTGCCCCTATAGCCTTGCAGGTCTTCGATAGTATCCGGCAAGCCGTTCCCCTCCGGTCCGATAGCGGTGTCTTCCGTATAGCGCAATTCCAGTCGTATGCCATCCAGACTGAACTCCAGTTCGAATCGCGCCACGTGAAACACAGCCTCCGAGCCATCCGGAAAGATAATCCTGATATCGGCAGTAAACCGCGTAAGAAAATGCTCGCCCAGGAAATAGGAAAACACCAGTACGCGGGTCGACAGGAAATCATTGTTGAGCCAATCCTGTACCGCCAACTGCGCCTGGATGTTCTGATAAATATCGGCTGCGCTTCTGACCACGAAGTTATTGGGTAACCGGCGTGCGACGAGGCTGATTTTCTGAATTTCATCGAATGCCGCGAGGTCTGCCTCAAAGGTCTGCAGCTCCGTCGTTGTAGGCGTCCGGCTCTTCGCGTGCTTGTACAGCATGCCTTCGCTGTATTCCTTCATGACCCGGTACTTCGCCAGTCTGCGGTTCACCCTGTCGACCAGGTAAACATTGACCGTGACATTAGGGCCATTGTTGGGCACCTGCTGGAGCGCCTGTCGCTTATACTGGGCCCAGCTACAGCCGTGACAACTTGTAACGATGTCGTTGTCCGTTATCGCCATCGAAGTCGCTGACCACATTAGCCCGATCAGCAGGGGCATGAATTTTCCTGCACGCATGTCTCATCCCTCCATGGATTCGGTGAACAGCAATATGCTGATCACTGCATACAGGCTAGTGAACGGGCCTGGCCAACGGCCAGTGGATTAAGTCGTTACTCGAGCCGGTTATTCGAAAAAAAAAGGCGCTGACCCGGATGGCAGCAAGGCGGGCTAAGAAATAATCGTTGCTATCTGCATGAGGTTTCGAAGACCGGGTATTTCTGCTGCCAGCCAGGCATGGGTAACAGCGGCCGATCGGGATCTGAAGCCTGAGCGGCGGGGTATATCAGTCCGCCAAAGCCTGACGGAGATTTTCCTGACGAACCCGCTCGCTGGTGATGTGGCTTATCCACTGCGCTGCCATACGGCTGCTTCGATTATCCCGGCGAGCGAGGCGGAATGCGTCGATCGCCTGCGAGTATCGATCGACGTTGTAGAGGGCCATGCCAAGCAGAATATTGGCCTGATCGTTTCGTTTCAGCCCGCCTTTTCTTATGCCTGCGCGCGCGGAGTCAATCGATGCTCGCCATTGCCTGAGGTTGAAGTAGGCATTGGCCAGCCGCACATCCAGTTCGCCGTCATCCGACAATTTGGCTGCATTCACAAGCGCCGGAATCGCTTTCCCGTCTTCCTGGGCCATGGTCCAGGATTGGGCAGCGAGACGGTAATTGCGCGCGTTCTTCTCGATCAAACCGTCTTTGAAGCCTTTTTCCAGGACTTTGCCGGCCTTGTAAGGCACAGCGGATTGCAGGTAAAGCTGCGCCATCGTGACGTACTCGCGGCTGGTTTTCAGCAGGCCCTGTATATAGACCATTTCGTAGGCGGTTAACTGCCTTTGTTCGTCGCCGCGCTCGCCGTAAATCCCGGACAACTGGATCCAGTAATCTCTCTTGGGATTCAGAGCCAGCAACTGCTTGAGAATCTGCTCGACCTTGACCAGGTCACCGAGCTCAAAATAGAAAACGCGCAACAACAACAGCCAGTTTTCCTTGGGCGGCTTTCCCTTCGCGACGTTGATGCTGATGGCTTTTTCCACGGGCACGATCGCCTCGCGGTACTTGTTTTGCTGATACAAAGCCTGCCCCAGCAGCACATAGGGTTGGGGGCCCGGGTTGTCGGCGATTGCAAACCATTTGCGTAGCTGGAGCTCCGCTCTCAGATAATCTTCCTGGGTAAAATACAGCTGGGCCACGGTATAAATCGTCGAGGTTTCCATGCCCAGCGGCAAATCCGGTTGTGCAAGAACCTTTTCATAATCCCGAACCGCCTGCGCATAGTTCTCCTGCGAGAAATGAATAAAGCCGTAGAAATTGTACATCTGGGCCAACTCATAGCTGTTCAGATTCTTCTGCCGGCTAAGGCTGTCCAGCGCCCGCAACGCACCGACAAAATCGTCGGCCTCCGCCAACTCCCTGGATTCCGACAGCTTCTTGTAAGTTTTTTCGCGCATCGCCGGCGTTTTGCGCGTCTTGCGTTCCTTTCGCCCCCCGGCTTCCTGGGCGTGGCTCATGGACGCCAGCGCTCCTGGCGCATTACCGGGCAACAACGCCGGAAGCATCAACAAAGAAACAGCAAGAACGACAACGACAGTCAGTTTGCCCGCACCGGTCATCAGGAATCTTCAAGCACAAAAGTTATTTTGTTTTGCACGCCAGCTACCTCGATGGGGTCCCCATCGACAATGCGCGGCTTGTATTTGAACCTGAGCACCGCTTTGAGCGCCGCATTTTCGAACAGTGAACTGGTCGATTCCACGATGAACGGATCACGAACAGATCCAGTCTTGGTGACTGTAAACTCCACTATAACGTAGCCTTCCAGGCCTCGCGATAATGCCCGCCGCGGGTAAATCGGCGCCACCTTGACGATAGGCAGGTAATCGCCATCGGAGATAGCGAGACCAAAGCCGCCGATGGACATATCGGCTGAAACCGACACCGGCGCAACACCTATCGTCTGCACATTCGGATCCACTGCGTCCTGCTGGGGCTGCAGCATATCCGGCGGCGGCTCTTGCGGCTTCGGTGGTTTTTCCGGTTTTTGCTGCTTGCGCTGAACCATTTCCTGTCTTTCGGTACGCACGAAATCCAGAAACCTGACTTCCCTGTCATCGGTCAGGGCCGATTCGCCGCTGGCGATCAGAGCCTGCATGGTAAACAGCAGGCCGCCGGTGATCACCGCCGCCAGAACAACCGCCATGGCATACCTTGGTTTAACCATCTCAGTTTTGCGCTGCAATCGCCACGTTATCGACACCGGCCAGGCGGGCGGCATCCATAACCTGGATCAGCACTTCCGTCGTGGATTTCTTGTCCGCCTGGATGACCACGGTACCTTGCGGGTTTTCCGCGTGCATACGCTCGACAATTGCCCGCACGGCCCGCGGATCCACAAGATGCCGGTCGATCCAGATCTCACCTCTTTCGGTGATTGCGATCAGGATGTTGGCTTTGTCCTGGGAGACGGCAGTCTGCGCATCCGGCTTGTTTACATCGATACCGGCTTCCTTGATAAAGGACGAAGTCACGATAAAGAAGATCAGCATGATGAACACGACATCCAGCATGGGCGTAATATTGATCTCGTTTTCTTCTTCTTCCGGGTTGCTCTCAGAGAACAGTTGTCTCATCTGTTTTCCCCCTAATGGTCCGTGGTCATGGAATCGCGAAAAATCTCCAGTTCACGGGCGGATTTTCTGTTCAGCCAGGTGCTGGCAAACACGCCTGACAGCGCGCCCACCATTCCGGCCATCGTCGGCACCGTCGCCAGGGACACGCCGGCCGCCATCGAACGCGCATTGGATGTCCCCTCAGCCGCCATGACGTCGAACACTTGAATCATGCCGGTCACCGTGCCCAGCAAGCCGAGCAGCGGGCAAAGCGAGACCAGCGTCTTGATCATCGGCAGGAACTGCTCGGCGCGCTCCCGCATGCGCGAAAGCATCGCATCCCGGATCTGGTGCGCTTCCCAGGAGCGCCGCTCGGGCCTGGATTCCCAGACCTGGATAGCGTCCCGAATCTGTTGCCTGAGATCCTTGGAGAAGTACAGCATCCGCTCGATTATCAGGATCCACATGATAAACGTCACCCACGCGATCACTGTCAGTACGGTGCCGCCGAGTTCCATGAAATCGCGCGTGGCCTCATACATTTGTGTCAGTGCATACATGTTTCGATTCGGTCCTTAAGCCATGGTTCCCCTAGATATCACCCTAGGCGCTTTGCGCGTGCTGCGCTTCGGAGCGTTCAGCTACGATACCGGCGCTTTGCTCCTGCAGCACATGGGTGATCTTCTTGCTGCGGCCGGTCACCAGCGTGTGCAGCAGCACCGTCGGTATGGCCACGGACAAGCCCTGAACCGTGGTCACCAGCGCTTGCGAAATACCACCGGCCATCAGCGTCGGATCGCCGGTGCCATACAAAGTGATGATCTGGAAGGTCTTGATCATGCCGGTCACGGTACCCAGCAGGCCGAGCAGAGGCGCAACCACAGCAATGATCTTCAGGAACATCAGTGCCCTGGTCAGCGCCGGTGTTTCCTTGAGGATGGCTTCACCAAGCTTGAGCTCAAGGGTTTCCAGATCGGCATCCCGGTATTTTTGCGAAGCCAGCAATACCCGTCCGAGCGGGTTATTGTCGCTGAGTTCGTCAGACTTGAGTTGCCGATTGACTTTATTGGCGGTCAAGGTCAGAACAAGCAGACGCTCGAACGCAATCAACAAGGCGACGACACCCAGGGCCATGATGATATAGCCAACGATACCGCCCATTTTCACCCGGTCGGCGAAGGTCGGGCTGCGCAGCAACAACGACAGGATCTGGCCACTCGTCGGGTCCAGGCCAAACACCACCTGGCCATCGTGTTTATCGCTCAGGTCCTCAGCCGAATCCGTAAACCTGGCCTGCTGCGGCTGGCGCCCCAATTCCGTCAGGTTGCCTGTCTTTGGTGAGTATTGCAGGTACTTGCCATCGGAGACTACGTTGAATACGCCGACCCTGACCACCTCGCGTTCTTCGGCTTCGCCGTTGGTATTGAGGACCGTGGTCGAGAAACGGACCACCCGACCCTGTTCGGTCATTTCTCTTTGCAGTTCGTACCACAGACGCTCGATTTCCTCGATCGACGCCAGTTCCGAGCTGGTCCCCATCTTGGTTGCCAGAGCGCCCAGGAATTCACCGCGGTCCGGAAACTGAATGGAAGTCAGGGAATTATCCAGCAGCGCCATCGTTTCACCGGAAACCTGCTGCAGTATGCCAAACAACTCCTTCAGCGAGCCCAGGCGGCGATCCAGCGCGGCGGACAACTCGGAGGTGCGAATTTCGTTCTCGCCGAAAGTGTCCTCGAGTTGCGTGCTGCGGTTTTCCTCCGCAGTGCGTTCCCTGACTGCTCTTTGCAGCATCGAGCGCTGTGCATTACGCGCGTTGATAAAACGCTGTTCTCGTTCCCTGAACTCCCGCTGGTCGTTCACGCGTCCTTGTTCAACCTGCCGCAGCAGGTCGTCCAGGCTGGCGGCCTTGTCCTGGGCCAATGCGGCGCCCAGCGGCAGCAGGCAGAAAATCGCCGCGGCGACAATGACGGCTGCTGGTCTGCGCATGGAATTTTTCATTGTGCCGCCTCCGCTGCGTCAATCGGCAGCAGCAACAGTTCCGGGGCGATTTCCTTTCGAGCCATCCGCAGACCCTGGCGCACCTGGGTTCGGGCAGCGCCTGAATCCAGTTCAACGAAGCTGCGTGCCTCCTTGTCCCAGGTGCCGGTAAAGGTGCCGTCCATGGTTTGATATAAAAGCACGATCCGGCCGATCTGGAGAAATTCCACCTCGCGGGTGCCACCGGCAATTGTCAGCGCGTCCTTGTAGGTACTGATGGTCCGGCCATATTCGTTTTCAATCGTAAAAGCTTCAAAGACATTGCGGAATTTCTCGGCGACCGACACATCGGAGCGCTCCATCAGGTCGCGCAGTTTCTCGACCCTGTCCGTCCGCTCCTTGGCCAGGAACGGTATGTCCAGGGATATGAACTGCTCCAGCCCGTCGATCATGCGCAGCATCAGTGGCATGATCTGGCGTTCGATTATGGTTACGTGGTCGATCGATTCGGCCAGCTTCGCCATTTCATCAACCTGATTCTGGATCTGGCGGGCCATCAGGGCGTTGTAGACCTTGAGTCCGTCGACCTCCTTGTTGACCGTGTTGTACTGATCCACGAGCTCGCGTTCTTGTTCGACTATTTTGTCGACCCGATCCTGCGATGCCTGGGCCAGGCGAATGTTTCGCCCACCTGCGTCCAGAATATTATTGACGCCCTGGGCCTGCGCGACACCAAAACCCAGTGCCATCAGAACCAGGAGCCCTTTTAGATAGACCCTCATTGAATCATCTCCAGCTTTGAATAGCGGCTATATTCTTTATCTTTTTCAAGTAGCCAACAGCAGCCGACAGCCATTAGCTTCGTTAATTGCCATAAATATCAATGGCTTTCAGGCCCCCTTTTTATAGCCGCTCTGTCGTGCGGCGTACCGGCCAGCCGTTACGAGAATACCAAGCAGCCCTCGAAGCCCGAAAATACCATCATAGCGGGGAAAAAAACACCTCTCGTTCTATCGCCAAACCATATCTCGCTGCCAGGAACCTGGAGCAAAAATAAGCGGCCCCTGAAAAGGGGCCGCCAGGGTCTTGATGATCGCACCGACTAATCGAAGCTGAGTGCAACTTGCAAATAACCGAACACGCCCTGCGCGTCATAGTTCGACGGATCGTAACCATTCAGCGAACAGCTGAAACAGGCCGGTGGATCCTGATCGAACAAATTCTGGACACCGAACGTTATGGCCAGGTCGTTGGTTTCACCGAAGTCCGGCCGCCACATGACCTGCACATCGTTATAGGTCGTCGCCTCCAGATAATTCAATGAATTACTGTTGTTGGCCATATCAGGAATCGAGCACACCCCCTGGTTGGTCAGGCTGTCAGGCGAGCCGTCCAGGAAGTCGCTACAGGATTCGGTCAGGCCCGAAACGTGGCGCAGCGTCCAGGTCGCGCCCCAGTTGCCCTTCAGCCAATTGATGCCAAGGGTGGATTTCCATTTCGGAATACCCTTGTCATTGTCCTCAAGCGCCAGCAGGTCCCGACTCGTAACACCACCGGTAGAGCTGACGTTGAGCAGGTCAAAATCTCTGACGAAGCTGTTTTGCCAGGTCACCCTGAAGGTGCCGATATCGCCCTCCGGCCCCAGGTAGGTCAGATTGACATCAAAACCGTTGGTATCAATACCACCGATGTTGGTCAACTGGTTGGCGAAGCGATTGATCGTGCCGCTGCCGACACGCGAGATACCGCTGCACAGCGCCGGGTCGTTGGTCTGCGCACAAACATTCAGCTGGGTCTGGGCATCGATCGCCCCGATCGCGGAAGTTAGTTCGATGTCATAGTAGGTGACTTCGGCCGTCAGTCCTTCAATCCAGCCCACATTGTCAACCCAGCTCGGGCTGTATACGAAGCCCAGCGTCCATGTATCGGAGGTCTCCGGGTTCAGGTCCATGTTGCCGCCGGTGAGGACAGGAATCTGTCCGCCGGACTGCACAAAACTGCCATCCGCGGGCACGCCCTGCGAGATACAGTTGTTGATGACCGTCTGCGAAACACCCGTGTTATTAAAATCGGAACACGGGTCGGTTAGGGTCGCATCAAAACGCGATGCCGAACCAAACAACTCGCCGATACCCGGTGCACGGAATCCTTCGGAGAAATTGTAGCGAACGACAAAATCAGGCACCACTTTCCAGTATGCACCGTAGGATGCGGTCGTTTCCGAGCCGGAGGTGCTGTAGTCAGAGCTTCTGACTGCCAGCGACACGCTCAAATCTTCGGCTGCCGAGACATCGGCAAGTATCGGTACGTTGACCTCAAGATAAAACTCATCAACGTCAAAACCGCCCGAAGTGGGGAGTGATGGTATGCCGGCGGACTCGCCAGCTACCACGATCGGATCAGGGTTGAAAGAACCGTCTTCTTCACGATGCTCGTAACCGGCCGCAAAACCCAGCGGGCCGGCGGGCAGATCAGCAATCGTACTGCTGACGTTCAGCGTGATATCGACCAGTTCCTGATCGCTGACGTCATGCTGTACAAAAGTGACAAAGTCGAGCATGTCCTGGGTGATCGTGCCCTGGCCGTTTGCGCCCTGACCGCCAAAAATATTCAGCGGTACGCAAGGGGCGGTACAGTCTGCCAGCGGGCCCAGGGCCTGTTTCAGCTTGGCCGAATTGGCCGCACCCTGTTTCAGCTGAGAAGCCGAGTTTTTGGACCAGGCTGCGCCGATATCCCAATAGACCTCACGCTCGCCGACAGCGAAAGCACCATCGACGCGACCGGACAAGTACCAGGTATCAACGCTCTGCTCGAAAATACGCGGGCCGGCTTCCAGCGGCCGGCGGCCGATGAAAAACAAGTCCGGAAGCGTCGGATCGGCGTCGATCGTGAATCCGAACGGATTGAACGGATTGGTAACATCGACCGAGATCGTATCCATCAAGTTACCGTTACCCGCATCGGAGCCGATAAACCATGGCTCGGGTGCGGCCTGGTTGGTGGACTCGCGATGGGTGAATGAACCCATCAGCGTCACGTTGACGTTGGACGAGATCTGCCGTGTCGACTGGCCAAAAATATTCCAGCGTTCCGATGGCGTTACCACCAGGTTGAACTGTGAGAAATTAAACCGGTCGCCATTGTCCCAGGGATCGAAATTCTGCAGGGGGTTCAAACCGTTGACCCCGCAAGGATCGAGGGGATCGTATACGATCGTGCCCGATCCAGGGACCGTCGTACAGTTGATGAATACCCCGGTATTCGGGTCGGGCAATACGAAGCGGCCCTGCGGCGTTCCCGAACTGCCATGCCGGGCTCCCCCCGCGAAGGGCGCCGGGAACTGGGCGAGGCTGCGGGTAGACGCTTTGACCCGGCTCTGCTTGTAATAATTCAGGCTGATCCACGAAGACGAGTCTTCGTTCGTGCTACCCATCGTTATCGAGTATTCCTGGGTAACGCCGTCGCCTTCATCGAACTCGCCGTTATAAGCGGAAATATCGATTCCGTTCATATCGGTCTTGGTGATGATGTTGACCACGCCGGAAATCGCATCCGAGCCATACAGCGGCGAAGCGCCATTTTCCAGCACCTCGATGCGCGCGATAACGCCCAGCGGAATGGTGTTCAGGTCGACACAGGACGATACGCCGGAGGCGGATGCCCCGTTGACCCAGCGAACTCCGTTGACCATCACCAGCACCCGTTTGCAACCGAGATGACGCAGATCGACCTGCGTCGAACCAGCGCCGATGCCACCGCCATCGGGCGGGAATCCGAAGTTACCGCTGCTGTTGAAACGGGTATTCAGTGCGGAACCGGAAATTGACAGTTGATTGAGATAATCACCCAGGGAGGCAAACCCCGATTGCCTCATATCGTCCGCGGTGATCGTTAATACCGGATCTTTCTGATCCAGCGGGTTTTGGCGGATGCGTGAACCGGTAACGACGACTTCCTCAATCGCCCCTTCATCCTGCGCGAAAACGCCGGCTGTCGGTATTACCATGGCCAGTACCGCCGGCAAGACCAGCCAGCGCGTGACAACGCCGGCAGCAGATTGTTTACTCATCTTGTCTTCCCCTTATTTTTTGTGTATCGAATACGGGCAGCCTGTGCCAGGCCGTCGCCCCTCCAAACCCACTACAATAGAATCGGACAATCCAAAATCCGATTTGTTGTATGTTTGTCACATACTTGTGTCCGATAGCATCCCTGGTCGGACAGTCAAATGCATTGACCAACGTCAAGGCCTGTTAACCTTAACCCGATGTGGGGGGTATTGTCAGTAATGATTTCACCGCCCCGCCCAGGACAGGCTGTTGCAAATACCCCACACCTATAGCATAGACCAAAAAAACCCCACTTGCCCTTTCGCACGACGGCAGCAAGAAAATGCTTGAAATAAAGGGATAGTCAGCTTTAGGCCTTTAGGCGGGCCGGTCGTTCAACTGATCAGCCAGGTGTCTACCGGCCGCTACCGACGTACCCGCAAGGGATATCGGCAAACACCCAAGCGCACAGACGTTCTTGTTCTATTGCAATTCAACGACCATCTCGATTTCGACGGCGATGTCAAAAGGCAATTCCGCCATGCCGACCGCGGCCCGGGCATGCCTTCCATTTTCGCCCCACAGGTCGATCAGCAGTTGCGAGCATCCGTTGATCACGGCGGGCATCCGGTTAAAGCCATCGGCAACATTGACCATGCCAAAAACCCTTACGATGCGTTTGACCCGCGACAACTCGCCGATTTCCTGTTTCAAAGACCCCAGCATGGCGATACAGGTGTAACGCGCGGCAAGTTGACCCTCTTCGATACCGATATCCGAGCCGACTTTACCAGTGACATAGCTGCCATTGGGTTTTCGCGGCCCATGGCCTGAAAGAAAGACCAGTTTGCCGCTGGTGACCGCCGGCACAAACAGCCCCTCGGACGGGCCCGGTTCAAACAGCTCGATACCCATCCCGGCCAGCTTTTCCTCCGGCGTTTCCGCCAGCAGCGAAATTGGCATCAGGAACGCCAATAGAAAAATCGTCACCTTGTACTGGCTCATTGCGCTCTCCATTGTTCAGGTCTGGCTTTTGCCGGCTCAAATATGGTCATCGGTATCGTCAACATCGACCTGGCCCGACATTCTTCTGCGAATGTGCGACCAGGACATGCCGATGGCAAGCACCCCTGCCAGCAGGATTTCCACCAGCCAGGTCACGACATCGATATTTTCGGCCGAAAGCAATCCCCAATCCATCAGCAACCAGAATAAGGTCGCGAAAAAAGCGCTGGCCAGCACAAAACCTATAAACCCCAACGACCTCCGGCCCGCCCGAATAAACATCACCCAGCCAATCAGCATGACCACGCCGGAAAAAGCCTGCAGCGCACTGATCGAATCCGGCAGGCTTGCCTTCAGCCAGTGAAAATAAGAAAAACCCGACGGATTAAAGGTCGCCAGCACCAGCGCCAACGATACGCCAAGCCTGATCAGGAAGCCGTTCCAGGTCAATTTGTGTGCCGCCATCATGTTTCCTTGGTAACTTTGAATACGTGTCGATGTCGCTTTTTGTCACACCCAGGTCGGCTGGCTCTTGTGGCGTAGATTTCGGTCCAGTTCCAGTTGCCGGTCCGCATGATCGATTATTTCACCGGGCTCCTGCTGATCCTTAGGATAGGTCGCCATCCCCGCGTGTACGGCCAGTTGCATCACCGACCCCTTGGCATCGTAGGTCAAGCTGGCAATGCGTTCGCGGATCTTCTTAATTGCAAGGCCGGCGCCGGCATGATCGGTCGCCGGCAATAATATCAAGAACTCGCCACCACCCGCCCTGGCGAGGACATCGGTAGTCCGCATGATCTCTTGCAGGGCTCCGGCCAGGCTTTGCAGGCACCCGTTGCCGGCTTGCCTGCCAAATTTCTGGTTGATGGAATTGAGTCCAACCAGGTCCACGGCAACTACCGAATAAAGGTATCCGTGGCGCTTGGCAAGTCGATGGGTGTGCTGCAGAAGATTGTTGAACGCCCGGATGTTATGCACGCCGGTCAGCATGTCCAGTATTTCCAGTTTGACCACCCTCTTATCAAGTGAATCCTTCTGTTCCCGCTGAAACATGACGATGGCCAGGGCAGCCACGCCCGGCAGAAAAAATTGCACCAGCTGGTAACGCGATGACCAGTCGGGTACTGCCACACCCTGGGACAGCAAGGCAAACAATAACAAGGCAACGAAAAAGACCGGTGGCTGGCGCAGAGCTGCCGCCAGCAAGGGCAGAACAACCAAACCACTTAGCCCGGCTGCCGCCCCGTAACGCCAAACTGCCAGGGAAATCACAGATACACCGAGAAGATTTAGTAACGGCAGCGACCAGTCGTCATTCTCACTCCGCCATACCAAAGCGGCGGTTAGCAAACCAAAAGCAAAAAAAGCAGCCACCAGTTTGCCGCTGCCGCCTGTATCCAGGCGCAAAAATAAAAACGCGCCGAGCAAGGCCACGAACAAGGCGTGCAACCAGCGAATCTGATGGCGCGTTGTGGGTATATCCTCTTTTTGAGTCATGGATTTGCGGACTTGATATGCGGGTCGGGGCTGGCCAATTCCCGGGCTGTCTCAGCAAGCGTTTGCTGCCGAGCTAATTCGCGCCCTTCCCGGTAGCGGATGACCTCCGGCACGCTGCTTAGCCTGACACCCTTCCGCAGCAGCGATGGAATAGCCTCCTCAAGAATCTCCATGGTCAATGGGTGAGGATGTGCGATAACCACTACGCTGCCTTCTTGCAACGCCATCCCGATCGCTCGGCTCAGGGCCTGCCGGATCGCATCTTCGTTCAGTTCATGATCAAGAAATATGTCTCTTTCGGTCGCACTGACCGCCTGCTCCCGGGCCACCTGCAAGGCCACGGTATGCGGAGTGGTTCTGCTGTCGACAAAAAACAAATCGCGGCTGGCGAGGATGCCCATCAGCCATCTCATGTGACCCGGGTGGCGGGTAAGCAAGCTGCCGCGATGGTTATTGACGCCCGCCACGAAAGGCAGCCAGTCGAGATCGTCGAGAACGATTTCTTGCATCGCTTGCTGGCTGGTATCCAGGGAAATGCCGCCGGGCTCCAGCTCCTCGCCGAATTCCGCCTCCAGCGGCAGGTGCAACATGACTTGCTTGCCAAGCTCATGCGCCCTGATAGCCAGTTTTCTGCCGAATGGCGTTTTCGGCAACACCGAGCAAGTGACCGGGCCCGGTAACTGCACCGCGCGTAGACCGTCTGCGTAGCGATGTCCCAGGTCATCGATGATGATCGCCATCATCGCTGGCGATGACTCATTGCCCGGAGATATTACGACAGAGCCCGCCGCTGCCATCGACACAAACACGAACAAGGCCAGTGACAGGCGTAATGGTCTCAGCAAACAGCCGGCATCAATTCTAATCCGGCTTTCCGTCACTCTGCCCTGCTGTTGAGAATTGCGCGCCTTTTGACCGTTGCCAGTGCGGTTCGCACGTGGTTGTCTTTCATCAGGACATCCGCCTCGATAGCACTCGTTAGCGACATCAAGGCAACGGTTTCCTCGTCATCCGAGGTGACCACAATATCCGGCATAATGCCCCGCTGGTGTATCGATTCGCCGGATGGCGTGAAATATCGGGAAGTCGTCAGTTTCAAGGCCCGGCCGCCGGACAGCGGTATCACTGTCTGCACCGAGCCTTTGCCGTAGGTCTGCGAGCCGACAATCGTTGCCCGATCCAGGTCTTTCAGCGCCCCGGCCACGATCTCGGAAGACGATGCCGATCCTGAATTGACCAACACGGCCATCCGCGCTCCCTTAAGCAGATCACCCCGCCTGGCGCGCATGCTAAAGCGCGCGTCATCCGCCCGGCCATTCGCCGACACCATTAGCCCCGAGTTCAAAAACAAATCCGCCACTTCGACGGCTGCATCGAGTACGCCTCCGGGGTTGTCGCGCAAATCCAGTATCAGGCCATCCAGCTGGCCTCCCGCTTCTTTCATCAGCTTCCGCAAGGCATCTTCCAGTTCGGCGCCGGTGTTATCGCTGAATTGTGAGATGCGCAAATAGCCATAGCCGGGCTCGAGCATTTTCCCTTTTACGCTCGTTATCCGGATGTGGGTTCTCTCAAGATCAAAGCTCAGCGGTTCTGCCACGCCCGCACGGCTAACGACAATTTTGACCCGGCTGCCTGGCTTGCCGCGCATCCGCGAGATGGTCTCGCCCAGGTTTTTATGAACGACCGGCATATCGTCAATGCTGATAATGATATCGCCACTGCGGATCCCGGCCCGTTTCGCGGGAGTACCGTCAAACGGTGCGACCACCAGGATCTGGTCATTTTCTACGCTGACTTCCAGCCCTACACCGCTGTAACTGCCTGCGGTATTGATCAGGATTTCCTCGTATTCTTCTGCGTCAAGATAGGCCGAATGCGAATCCAGACCGGCAACCATGCCGCGTATCGCCATTTCGATCAGCTCTTCATAAGCCACTTCATCGATATAATCCGAACGAACCTTGTGGAGCACTTCCGCGAACAGCCTGGTTTGATCTACCGGCATCTCGTCGGTCTCGTCCTCGACATCGTAACGATCCGCCAGGACACCGGAGGTAAGGGCCAGCGCAACTGAGAGGAACAGGCTGCCCAGCAAAACAGTAAAGCGTTGGTACTTTCGCGACATAAGAGATCACTCGCACTCGTAGCCCGAATTTACCACATGGGCAGCGATTGCGGCAGCCAATCGTCGCCGCGAAAAGCGTCTATTCATCGCCGGCTCAGCCACTGATGCGGATTCAGCGGCGTGACTCCCCGCCGAATTTCGAAATACAGCGCTGACAACAAGTTGCCGCCGCTGTCGCCGACGATACCTATGATTTCGCCCGCCTCGACCCAGTCCCCGACTTCCCGGTAGAGCGACTCGCTATGGCCGTACAGGCTCAAAAACCCGTCGCCGTGTTCGATGACCATCAACAAACCCATTCCCGGCAACCAGTCCGCGTATGCGACCCGCCCGTGATAAACAGCCCGAACCTCGGCGCCCCTTACGGCGCCCAGCATGACGCCCTGCCATCGCAGCCGCCCACCGGCACGCGGCTGCCCGAAGTCATTGATCAACCGACCTTTTATCGGCCAGCCCAACGAGCCCTTTTTGCCGGCAAATGGATCCCTGACGACCATGGGGAATTCCACCAGGGCCCGCCGCAGGCTGTTCATCAAATGCTGTAGTTCCTGTTCCTGCATCTGCATGCTCGCCAATTGCCTGCCGCTGCTGCTAATCTGCCGCTCCAGACCGGCGACTATGGCCGCCCTTTCCTGGCGTGCCGCATCCAGTCGGGCAAGCTCTTTTTGTCTCCTGCGCTCCAGGCCAACCAGCCGGCCTGTTTCCTCTTCTGTGAGACGATCGAGTTGTCGCAGCCTGGCCAAGCCCTGCTCGACGATCTTTAACAGGACCGCCCGTTGCTCGGTCAGGTAACCGTAATAAGTCATGACGCGACCCAGCGCAGCGGGGTTTTCCTGGTTCAGCAGCAGGCGAATTCGCTCCTGGCGGCCGCTGATATAGGCGGACCGCAACTGACGCCCGAGTTCATACCGATGGCGCGCCAGCGCCGCCTTTTGCGCATTTTGCTCGGCCGCCAGGCTGATTTGCTGCGCCCGGCTAGCGGCCACCTCCTGGCTGGTTTTGCGCAGCAGCTTGCGCGCGGCGGCTACTTCCAGTTCCACGTTACGGAGGCCCGCTTGCGCGTGATCCTTTTTTTCCCGATCCGCTTGCAAGGTGCGATTCAGTGCATTAATAGCCCCTCTCAGTTCAGCCAGCTCGGTCTCATTGTCGCCGGCATCCTGCGCAACAACGGCCGCTATCATCGCGAACAGGCCAGCCAGGAAAAATGCGTGTCGGGTTTTCATCTGGGTGTCAATTCTAACCCGCATATTTCACCAAGGCGCAAGCCGCCCAGTGAAATATGCAGGCCCAGGGGTTTTTATTCCGACAGCCCGGCCACCGAGGCTCCGGGCGCTGCTATAATGGCGCGCCATTTTAGCCGAGCGCCCGGAGGCGCACTACCAAAGATGTCACAGCTTCTTGAATTTGCAGCCAACCATCCCTATCTAGCTGGTGGAGTCGTCGCACTAAGCATTCTTGTGCTTGTCAACGAACTTCGCCTGCGCAGCAATACGGGGAACTTCCTCGATCCCGCCAATGTGGTTTCCCTGATCAACAAGGGCGCCGCGGTGCTGGATCTTAGAAGTGCCGAAAGGTTTGCCACCGGTCACGTAGTCGGCGCCAGGAACATCCCGGTTGACCAGCTAGAGTCGTCCGCCGGCAAACTGAAACGCTACTCGGGCAAACCCATGATCGTGTATTGCGACAATGGCACCGCTTGCCGCAAGGCGGTGGCCAGGCTGCAAGAAATGGGATTCGAACATACGGTGGCAATGCGTGGTGGGCTGCAGGCCTGGACGCAGGAAAATATGCCGCTGGTCAAAGACTGAACAATAGGAAAAGGAAGCTAGCCATGAGCAAAAAAAGCACCGCAGCAGCAGAAGCCGGCGGACAGACCAGGACCTTTGCCCTGCAAAAAATTTATCTCAAGGATTGCTCCTTCGAGTCACCGAACGCGCCAGCTATTTATGCCGAGCCGTGGAACCCGGGCATTCAGCTCAATATGCACACCACAAGTTCCCTGGTTGCCGAAAATGCTCATGAAGTCGTGCTGCACACGACGCTGGAAGCCAAACTCGGTGACAAGGTTGCGTTGCTGATCGAAGTGCAACAAGCGGGCATATTCCAGATCGTTGACGCATCGGAAGACGAACTGAAATCCCTGCTTGCCTGCCGTTGCGCAGAAATGCTTTATCCGTTCAGCCGCCAGATTATTTCAGACCTGGCAACACAGGGTGGTTTCCCGCAATTGTTGTTGCAGCCGATGGATTTCGAAGAATTATTCGCCCAGGCCAATGCAGCGGGTCAGGCTGAGGCTAAGACCAAAACCAAGACCAAGACCAATTAAAAGGCGCCAGACAGAATCAGCAGGCCGGCCGACAAGACGATCAGCATACTGGGAGCGGGCTCCTGGGGTACCGCGCTGGCCATTCAGTTTGCCCGCAAGGGCAGACCGGTCCTGATTTGGGGTAGGAACTCTCGGCATCTCGAGGAATTGGAGCGCGTACGGTGCAACCACGTTTATTTGCCCGCTGCTGATTTTCCGCCGTCTCTGAAAATCGAAAGCGATTTTGCAAAGGCTGTAGCTGGCTCGGACGACCTGCTGCTGGTCGTACCGAGCCATGCCTTCCGGGAATTGCTGACGGCGATGAAACCGCTGCTTGGAAAAAACCACCGAATTTCCTGGGCGACCAAGGGTTTTGAACTGGGCACCGGCAAACTGCCGCACCAGGTCGCAAGCGAAGTGCTCTCCGACAAATATCCGCTGGCGGTTTTGTCCGGCCCGACTTTTGCCCGTGAAGTGGGTTTGGGCTTGCCAACCGCCATGACGGTAGCTGCGGACGATCAGGAGTTTGCTCGCGAACTGGCCGAGGAAATTTCCGATGATAATTTCCGCGCTTATACCTCGAATGACATCATTGGCGTCGAAGTCGGCGGTGCAGTGAAGAATGTCCTGGCCATCGGCGCCGGTGTATCGGACGGGCTGGGGTACGGATCGAACACGCGCATTGCGCTGATTACGCGGGGATTGGTCGAGCTTGGCCGCCTGGGCCGTGCGCTGGGGGCCAGACCAGAGACATTTATGGGTCTGGCAGGTATGGGCGACCTGGTTTTGACTTGCACCGATGACCAGTCGCGTAACCGGCGTATGGGGCTGGCGCTGGCCGCGGGGAAATCACCCGATGAGGCAGCCCGCGAAATAGGCCAAGTCGTCGAGGGCGTAATGGCCGCACGCGCGGTACACCAGGTGTCTTTGCGCCACCAAGTGGAAATGCCGATCTGCGCACAGGTCTACCGGATCCTTTACCAGGGCGCGACCCCGGAATCAGCGGTACAGGCCCTGATGACTCGCGATCTCAAAAGTGAAGATCACTCTGCGAACCTGGAGTAAATCTCTGCATCCACGCATAACACATGGCGGCCTGGCTATCGTGGCGTGGCCGGTCCACGATTTGCCGCTTGCCCGGTCGCTCAGGCCCCACCCGAAAAACCGCGCTGGCGCCATGCCTCATAGAGGATAACCGCGGCCGCATTGGCCAGGTTCAGGCTGCGATTGTCGGGTCTTAGCGGAATCCTCAGACGCTGTGCCACCGGTACCGATTCAATGAGCGCCATAGGCAGCCCACGTGTTTCGGGGCCAAAGAGAAACGCGTCGCCGGGGCGGAATCGGGGATGGTCATATGGTGTCGGCGCTCGCGTGGAAAGCGCGAATAACCTGGGGTCGCCGACGCTCTCCAGGCAATCTTGCAAGGACTCGTGCTGTTTCACGCTGGCGAATTCGTGATAATCCAGCCCGGCACGGCGCAATCTGGGCTCATCCAGTTCGAACGCCAGTGGTTTGATCAGGTGCAATTGCGCGCCAGTATTCGCGCACAGGCGTATGATGTTGCCGGTATTCGGCGGAATCTCCGGCTGGTACAAAATGACATGAAACATGGCTGGCGCGGCCTGTCGGCTAACGGAAGCGAATTGTATGACAGGAAAAAGTGACGGGCGACCTAACAGCCTGGCAATGGAGTTCTGCGGTATGCAACTGAGCTCGCCGATTGTGCTTCTGTCCGGCTGTGTAGGGTTCGGCGAGGAATACACGCGAGTAAACGGTTTTTCGAATCGTGACGCAGGCGCGATCGTACTCAAGGGCACGACCAGGGAACCGCGCCTCGGGAACCCGCTGCACCGGGTCTTTGAAACGCCGATGGGTATGCTGAACGCCATCGGGCTGCAAAACCCGGGAATGGATGTCGTCGTTGACGATATTTTGCCAACCCTGGATTTTACCGAAACCCGATTTATCGCCAACGTCTGTGGCTCGACGATAGAAGAATATGCGGAGGTCACCAGGCGTTTTGACGATTCCCCGATCGACGCTATCGAGGTCAATATTTCCTGTCCCAATATCAAGGCAGGCGGCGTCGCCTTTGGCAACGTGCCAGAGATGTCGGCCCGGGTCGTAGAGGCTTGCCGCAAGGCAACCAGTAAACCCATCATCACCAAACTTTCACCAAATCAGACCGATATCAAGGAAAACGCACGCCGGTGTATAGAAGCGGGCAGTGATGCGCTCGCGGTTATCAATACCGTGATGGGCATGGCTATCGATTCGGAAACGCGCGAGCCGGTCATCGGTAATGTGCAGGGTGGTCTTTCGGGCCCGGCGATCAAGCCGATCGCGTTACTGAAAGTTCACCAGGTTTATGAAGTCGCCGGACCGCTCGGTATTCCGATTATCGGCCAGGGCGGCATCATGACCGCGACCGATGCGCTGGAATTCATTATTGCGGGAGCGAGCACGGTGGGAGTGGGTACCGCTCTTTTCTACGATCCACTGGTCTGCCTGAAAATTAACGCGGGTATCGCCGAATATCTGGAACGCCAGTCGATCACGCTGCCGCAGCTGGTGGGCAGCATGACGCATGGGCCAGACATCAAGGACAGCGCCGCGGCGGGGTAGCGGCGAGCCCTGGCTAGTATTTCTTTGCGCCCAGCTTGAGTTCCTTGATTCTGCGGCTCAGCGTGTTGCGGCCCCAGCCCAGCAATTTGGCGGCTTCACCCCTGCGTCCTCCGGCCCGGGCCAACGCTTCGTTGATCAGTATTTTCTCGACTTCCGGGATAGCGATGGCCATCAGCGGTTTGCTGCCGGTCGCCAGCTCACGCCTGGCCCAACCAGCCAACGCGTCTTGCCACTGATCGTTTCCTGGCTTCGCCTGCAGCCCGCCCAGTTCCTCGGGGATGTCGCTGCACCGGATTTCGCGTCCGGGCGCGGTCACGGTCAGCAGGCGGCAAGCGTTGATCAACTGCCTGACGTTCCCTGGCCAGGCAAACCGCCCCAGCAGTTTTCCCGCAGCGCTGCTGAGTCGCTTGGCCGGCACACCCAGTTCCCTGGCGGTCGCCGACAGGTAGTGGTCAAATAACGCCGGGATGTCTTCCCGGTGTTCGTTAAGCGCCGGCACGCGAACATGAATCACGTTTAACCGATGAAACAGGTCTTCCCGGAAAGATCCCTCTTCGACCAGGCGCACCAGGTCCTTGTTGGTCGCCGCCAGCACCCGAACATCCACTGTGACAGGCTTCTGCCCGCCTACCCGGTAAAACTCCCCCTCGGCCAATACCCGCAGCAGGCGAGTCTGCAGCGCGGGCGACATGTCGCCAATTTCATCGAGGAACAAAGTACCACCATCCGCTTGTTCGAAACGGCCGTGATGCTGCCCCGTTGCTCCGGTAAACGCGCCTTTTTCATGGCCGAACAACTCCGACTCGAGCAATTCCGCCGGGATTGCCGAAGTGTTCAGCGCAACAAAGGCCTTCCTGGCACGCGGTGAATGCCGGTGCAGCGCATTGGCCACCAACTCCTTGCCGGTCCCGGACTGTCCGGTGATAAGCACGGTCATGCTGGAGCGCGCGAGCCGGCCGATGGCGCGGTATACCTCCTGCATGGCCGGCGCCTGACCAATCAGTTCCGGCGTGCTGGCGCGCAGGTCTTCCCGTGGGGGCTCGCCACCGGTATCAGCGGCGGCACGATGAACCAGCGCCACCGCTTCGTCCACATCGAACGGTTTTGGCAAGTACTCGAATGCACCGCCACCGTAAGCGGTCACTGCGCTGTCCAGGTCGGCGTAAGCGGTCGTTACAATGATCGGCAAACCGGGTCGTTCGCGACCCAGGATTGCCAGCAAATCCAGCCCGGTAACCCCGGGCATGCGGATATCGGTCAGCAGTACGTCGGGCTGTTCGGCGGGCGGGTCATCGCTCCCGTTCAATGCCGCGAGCAGGGTATCGCCATCTTCGAACGCACGGACATGCATCCCTGCCTCCGAACAGGCTTTCTCCAGCACCCAGCGAATCGATGGATCGTCGTCCGCCAGCCAGACTTTCAGTGTCTCGTTCATGCCTGGACCTCCGCCCTCGTGATAGTCGACACACCGTCGTTGCCGCGCCCGGTTTCTACCGCCGTGTCGGTTGCAGGGTATATCGGCAGCAGCATCTGAAAAACGGTGCGCCCCGGGCGGCTGCCAAATTCGATCAGTCCGCCATGACGGTGAACCAGGTCCTGCGCAAGTGGCAGGCCAAGCCCGCTTCCGGTGCCACTGCTGACCAGTGGGTAAAAAATCTGCTCACTGATTTCCTGTGCCACGCCGACGCCATCGTCCTCCACCTCTATGCTCGCGACCAGCCGATGCCGCGTAGAACCAATTGTGAAACGACTCAGCACCCGAGTCCGGAAAATCACCTTGCCGTGGCGCCCAACAGCTTGCATGGCATTTCGACCCAGGTTCAGCAACGCCTGAATAATCTGGCCCCGGTCAAGCATCATTTCCGGCAGGCTGGGATCGTAATCTCTTTCGAGCGCTACCCCCGCACCGGCCTGCGCGCCGAGCAGCCTGATCACGTGTTCGATAAGTTCGTGGATGCTGACGCTCGCTTTCTGCGGAGCCTGCTCTGGGCCGAGCAGCGTATCGACGAGCGCGGCCAGGCGGTCCGCTTCGCTGATAATGACGCTGGTGTATTCTTTCGTGACTTCGTCACCGAGGCGTCTTTCCAGCAACTGGGCGGCACCGCGCAATCCTCCGAGCGGGTTTCTTATTTCATGGGCCAGTTGCCGGATCATCGTCCGGCTCACGCCATGCTGGTCATGCAAAGCATTCTCTCTCGATATTTTTTCACGCCGGCTCACGTCGATCAGTTCGATCAGCAAACCGTCACCGCTCCCAATATCTATCGGCTCGGCGTTGCAGTCGATCAGGTGAACTTCGGTCTGCCCTGGTCCCGGCGCCACCGATACACCGCTGAGTGTATGGGGCTGCTGAGTGTCAAGCGCTCGCTCGACCATTTTCGCCAACTCAGGACAATGGTGAAAAAGTCCGGCGCTCTTGCGGCCCAATCCGTGTTGCTGGCTACAGCCGAGTATCTGCTCCGCGGCCGGATTCAAAAAGACGGCGCGGCCATCGCTGCCGAGCAACAGCACCCCGGCGCTCAAACCGTTCAGTATGAGTTGCGACTGTGCGCTCATATGCTGTTGTCCGACACTGGGTTGACCTGCCAACCGTTCCCGGCGTCATTGTACAGGTTCTTATTTTATGCTGGTTTGGTGAACCTGAAAGGTAATCAGTTCGGTTTGCTGAATCTCATCTCCATTGCGGCTATTCACGACAGCGCGAACCGTATGGGTACCCCGGTAAACGTCATTCAACACATAACTTCGACGCCGGCTGCCAGGCGCCGACATGTTCTGGCCGTCAAAAAACAGTGCAATCGTGTCGCCGCCCCGCGGCGGAGGCGAGATTTCTATTACCACGTTGACGACACCGCCGATATTCCAAAAAACCTCGCCCTGGCCGGGCGCTGTAATCGCAAATGTTTCGTAGGCGCCCGTGTTCTGCGAGTCTCGGCTAATCGCCGATTCCTCGCTCATATACAACGGCGACGGCGCAAAGCCCTGTACCGCATCGACTTCGATCGCGATCGCTCCCGGGCGCGGTGTATCCGCGTAATGTACGAGCCCGTCCTCGTCCTCCCAGGTGTACATCGTGACCGCGGCTACGGGTAAAGAAACCAGCATCATCAAAAGCAACAGCTTGCGCATGCGCCTATAGTACCGCGCAAACATGAACACAACCTAAAAAATAGTCGCCTTCCGGCGCTTTATTCACCATAAGCCGGTCTATTGCCGCTCCCTCCGGCTGGTTGAGTTCTAAAGGCTGTAATACAACTCAAATTCCACCGGGTGAGTGGTCATTCTCAATTGGGTGACATCATCCGACTTGAGTTCGATATAGGCGTCGATCAGGTCGTCGCTAAACACGCCGCCACCTTTCAGAAACTCGCGATCCTGGTCCAGTGCATCGAGTGCCTGGTCCAGTGAATAACAAACCTCGGCGATATTGCTTGCCTCTTCCGGCGGCAGGTCATAAAGGTTCTTGTCCATCGGCTCACCCGGGTGAATCTTGTTCTGTATGCCGTCGAGACCCGCCATCAGCATCGCTGAAAACGCCAGGTAAGGATTTGCCATTGAATCTGGAAAACGCACTTCGATACGCCTGCCCTTGGGGTTGCTGACAAAGGGTATGCGGATGGACGCGGACCGGTTGCGCGCCGAGTAGGCCAGTTTGACCGGCGCTTCAAAACCAGGGACCAGTCGTTTGTAGCTGTTGGTCGCCGGATTGGTAAACGCGTTCAATGCCCGCGCGTGCTTGATAATTCCGCCGATATAAAAAAGCGCAGACTCGGACAGACCGCCATAACCATCGCCAGTGAACAAATTGTTGCCGTCCGTGGCCAGCGACATGTGTACATGCATTCCGTTACCGTTGTCGCCAACCACCGGTTTTGGCATGAAGGTTGCCGTCTTGCCGTAAGAATGGGCAACATTCATGACCGCGTATTTCATGATCTGGACTTCGTCAGATTTCTTTACCAGGGTATTGAACTTCACACCTATTTCACACTGACCGGCGGTCGCAACCTCGTGGTGATGAACCTCCGTTTCAACGCCCATATCCTCCATTGCCAGACACATCGCCGAGCGCAGGTCCTGCAACGAATCGACCGGTGGTACCGGAAAATACCCGCCCTTGACACCCGGACGATGGCCAAAATTGCCATCGCGATAGGCCTTTTCAGAGTTCCAGCCAGCCTCGCTGGAGTCGATTTTGTAAAACGTGCCGGCCATCTGCACGCCCCAGCGCACATCATCAAAAACAAAGAATTCATTCTCCGGTCCAAAAAACGCCTGATCCGCGATGCCGGTTGATTTGAGATAAGTCTCCGCGCGCTTCGCCAGCGATCGCGGGTCGCGCTCGTAGCCCTGCATGGTATTCGGTTCCACAACATCGCAACGCAGATTGATGGTCGCGTCTTCACAAAAAACATCCATGATCGCCGTGTCGGTATCCGGCATCAGGATCATGTCGGACTCGTTGATGCCCTTCCACCCGTCTATGGAGGAACCGTCAAACATTTTTCCATCTTCAAAAAAATCGTAGTCAACTGTGTGCGCCGGCAAGGTCACGTGCTGTTCCTTTCCTCGTGTGTCGGTAAATCTCAGGTCGACAAACTTGATCTCGTTGTCCTTGATCATCGTCAAGACGTCCGCGGCTTTCATTGCTGTCTCCTTCCGGTTGGTTTGGCCCCGGCGGGGCTCGAGTCTCCTCATTCTATGCGAAATTCATGCCGGTTTTTGCCGCCCGGATCTCCGGAATCCCGGCCTTAGCTCCGGGGTGGGCGCACCGCCTTGGTGCATTGCCCAATACTTATGCACCACATTGAGCCAACAGCGCCCTTGACGGTGCACAAGCGCCGGGGCAACCGCTATACTTTCCCGTTGCGACCGGCAGGCGGATAAATAATGAGCAATGGCGCCAAGGGGAAGCCGCCCCAGACTTTTCAGGACTTAATCCTGGCCCTGCAGGAATACTGGGCCGGGACGGGTTGCGTGTTGCTGCAACCCTACGACAAGGAAATGGGCGCCGGGACCTTTCATACGGCGACTTTTTTGCGCTCGATCGGGCCCGAACCGTGGCGTGCGGCATACGTACAACCCACCCGCCGGCCCGCCGACGGACGTTACGGCGACAACCCGTTTCGCCTGCAGCATTACTACCAGTATCAGGTCGTCATCAAGCCATCGCCGGCGGATATCCAGGATCTGTATCTCGGGTCGCTGTTTGCGCTGGGTATCGATCCGCTGGTTCATGATATCCGTTTTGTCGAGGACAACTGGGAATCGCCAACCCTGGGCGCATGGGGCCTGGGCTGGGAGGTATGGCTCAATGGCATGGAGATCACGCAGTTTACCTATTTTCAACAGACCGGCGGACTCGACTGCCGACCGGTAACCGGCGAGATAACTTACGGCCTGGAACGCATCGCAATGTATCTGCAGGATGTCGACAGCGTCTTCGACCTGGTCTGGACCGATGGCCCGCTGGGTCGAATCAGCTATGGCGATGTTTTTCACCAGAATGAAGTGGAAATGTCGAAATACAACTTCGAATACGCGGACATCGAGGTCATGTTTCGCCGTTTCGATGAAAACGAGACCGCTTGTAAAGGTTTGCTGGACGCCGGCTTGGCTTTGCCGGCCTACGAGCAAGTTCTTGAGGCGTCTCACAATTTCAACCTGCTGGATGCGCGCAAGGCGATTTCCGTGACCGAGAGACAGCGGTATATCCAGCGCGTGCGCGCGCTGGCGTGCGCGGTTGCCAAAGCCTATTACGACAGCAGGGAAGCCCTGGGCTTTCCGATGCTGAACCCAGCCACGAACAAAGCGCAAAAAACGGGTTCGGAGCATGGCTGAACAACATGATTTCCTGGTCGAGATAGGGACCGAAGAGTTACCGCCAAAGGCGCTGCGCAATCTGTCCGAAGCTTTCGCCCACGGACTGGTGGGTGCGTTTGCCGAGGCCGGCCTGGCGCACGGTGCGGTCAGCCCATATGCCACACCAAGGCGGCTTGCCGTGCTGGTCGAAGGTCTGGCGTCGAAGCAGGCCGATCGCGAAGTCGAGCGCCGTGGACCACCGCGCAAAGTTGCTTACGATAAAAACGGAAACCCGACCAAGGCAGCCACCGCGTTTGCCGAAAAGTGCGGCATCGCGGTCGCTGACATCGAGAAAGACGGGCCGGGTAAAGACGCTCGACTGATCTGGCGCGGCATCGAAAAAGGCCGGACCGCAGCCAGCATTCTGCCCGCAATGGTCCAGGACAGCCTGGATCAGCTTCCGGTGCCAAGGCGCATGCGCTGGGGCGACGGTGAAGCCGAGTTTGTCCGGCCGGTACACTGGATATTGATGAAGCTCGGTGGCGACACGCTGGATGCAACCATCTGCGGAGTCAGGACGGGCAATACCAGCCGCGGTCATCGGTTCATGGCGCCAGCCGAAATAAAAATCGGCAAAGCTGCGCAATATGCGGCGTTGCTCGAAAAAAAGGGCAAAGTGCTGGTCGATTTTTCCAAACGGCTGGCAGTCATCCGTAAGCAGGTGCACGAACAAGCGGCCGCTATAGGCGGGCAACCGCAAATTAACGAGGCGCTGCTCGAAGAGGTCACCGCACTGGTCGAATGGCCGGTTGCCCTGACCGCCAGTTTCCCGGAGGAGTTTCTCGAACTGCCAGCCGAAGTGCTGACGGCAACCCTTACCGGGCACCAGCGATATTTTCTGGTGGTTGACCACTCCAATCGCGAGCGGATATTGCCGGCATTTATCGCGGTCGCCAATCTGGACAGCAAAGATCCCGCAAAAATTCGCGAGGGCAATCGGCGGGTCGTGCAACCACGCCTCGATGATTCCATGTTCTTTTGGAATCAGGATAGGATGATCAGGCTCGAAGATCGTGAAAGTTCGCTGAAGAACGTGCTTTTTCACGCTCAGTTAGGCTCTGTTTACGACAAATCGATACGAACAGGCGTGCTAGCCGCCAGGATTGCCGGACAACTCGACGGTGACCCCGAGACGGCCCGGCGGGCGGCCATGCTCGCAAAATGCGATCTGCTGACGCTGATGGTCGCGGAGTTTCCGGAATTGCAGGGTGTCATGGGTCGTTATTACGCGAAGAACGACGGCTTGGCCGACGACCTCGCGGTGGCCCTGGCCGAACAATACCTCCCGCGTTTCGCCGGCGACCAGCTACCGGCGACAATAATCGGCCAGGCGCTGGCCATTGCTGAGAAAATCGACACCATCTGCGGCATATTCGCGATCGGTCAAAAACCCAGCGGCAACAAAGACCCGTTCGCATTGCGAAGAAATGCCCTTGGCTGCCTGCGAATTCTGATCGAGCGCGAGGTTGATCTGGACCTGCGGGCCGTCATTGCAGGGTCGCTTGCCCAGCAGCCTGTCAATACCGGCGATGAACTTGCCGATGAGATATACGATTTCATGATGGACAGGCTCAGGGTCTATTACCTGGCTGACAAGAAGATGAATATCGGTCACGACGTTTTCGATGCGGTACTGGCACGCAGTCCGGTATCACCGCTAGATTTCCACCAACGTCTGATCGCGGTCAAGGCCTTTCAGACGATGTCATCCGCCGATTCATTGGCGGCCGCCAACAAGCGCATCGCCAACATACTGCGCAGGAGTAAAGACAAGTTGCCGGCGGATCCGGATGCCGGGCTGCTCAGCGAGCCAGCCGAGCAATTATTATACGATCAGCTGCAGGACATGCTGGTAAAGATACGGCCCATGCTCGAGCAGCGCCGTTACCAGGAGTCGCTGGAAAATCTCGCGGGCCTTGGCCCGGCCGTCGACGATTTCTTCGACAATGTCATGGTCATGGTCGAGGATGCGGCCTTGCGCGTGAATCGTCTCGCGTTGCTAAATCAGCTGCGGGGTCTTTTTTTGCAGACCGCGGATCTTTCGCGGCTCCAGCCTTAGGCCATGAGCAGCCCGCTGGTAATTCTCGATCGGGACGGGGTGATCAATTTCGACTCAGACGCCTTTATCAAATCCCCGGACGAGTGGCTGCCCATACCCGGGAGCCTCGAGGCTATCGCCAGATTGTACCAGGCGGGGTGGCGGGTGGTTGTTGCCAGCAATCAATCCGGTGTCGGCCGCGGCCTGATGGACGAAGACGCCCTCGAAGCGATCCACCGGCGAATGGAGCAAGCGGTGACGGCTGCCGGGGGCCACTTCGACGGTATCTACTATTGCCCCCACCATCCCGATGAAGGCTGCAAATGCAGGAAGCCGTTGCCCGGATTACTCAACGCCATCGCTAGCCATTTCGATATATCTTTGGAACATGTCCCGGTGATCGGTGACAGCGCGCGCGACCTTGAGGCAGCGGATGCTGCCGGCGCGGAACCGGTGCTGGTGCTGACCGGTAACGGTGAGAAAACGCGGGTCGGGTTGGCAGACGATTCCGTGGTACCCGTTTACGCCGATCTGTCGGCTGCCGTGGATGGATTGCTGGCAGCGGACCAATAAAATGCAGTTTCTCCGCTCGCTGTTTTTTACCTTGCTGCTGTTTGTCTCGCCACTTCTGCCCTGTCTCCTGATCGTGCTATCCGGTCCGCTGCCCTACCGGTTTCGCATCGCCATCGCAATCGCCTGGGCAAAAGGCGTCATGTGGATGCTAAAGGTAATCTGTCGGCTCGATTACGTCGTCGAGGGGCGGGAGAACCTGCCCGAGAACCCCGGCGTGCTGATGATCAAACATACCTCGACCTGGGAGGTCATCTCCCAGTTTTGCATTTTCAATAATCAAAGCTGGGTCATCAAACGCGAGTTGATGTGGGCGCCGTTCATCGGCTGGGCCCTGCTGTTCATGCGGCCAATCCCGGTCAACCGCGGTGGTGGCCATAGCGCGGTCGAACAAGTGATTAAAAAAGGGTCGCAACGGATACGGCAGGGAATGGGGGTAATGGTTTTTCCGGAGGGTACCCGCATGGAACCGGGTCAGACCCGTCGATACGGCCTCAGCGGCGCCTTGCTGGCACTGGAAGTAGACCGCCCGATTGTCCCGATTGCCCACAACGCCGGTGACTTCTGGCTGCGCCGCGGCTTGTTGAAAAAACCCGGCACCATAAGACTGGTGATCGGACCGCCGATCGAGGTGAGCGGCAAGGGGCCGGAGGCCCTGAACCTCGAAGTCCAAGGCTGGATCGAGGCTAAGATGCGCGAGATCAGCGCCGCCTATAAATGCTAGCGAGGGTCTGCAAAATCTGCGCCCCGTAAAGGTTTCCCAGCCAAAAGCCGGCAATTTACCGGCAACCGGTTACAACCCCAATCCCCGCTAAAAATACTGGCTTGACTCAAACGTCAAGGTTTGCCACCCGCAAGGCGTTGCGCTCGATAAACTCGCGGCGCGGCTCGACCTGGTCGCCCATCAGCGTGGTAAACAGTTCGTCCGCCGTTTGCGCGTCTTCGACGCGCACCCGCGTCAACAGGCGATTTTCCGGATCGATGGTCGTTTCCCACAACTGATCCGGGTTCATCTCGCCGAGACCTTTGTATCGCTGGATGCTGATTCCTTTTTTTGCCTGCGCCATGAACCACTGCATCGCTTCCCGGAAACTGGTGACATCCTGCCGCTGGTCGCCGCGACCGGCAAATGCGCCTTCATCGACAAGGCTGTTGAGTTCTGAAGCCAGTTCAGCAACGCGCCGATACTCGGCGGAGGCGAAAAATTCCTTGTGAATGTGCCGGGTAGCGGTCAGCCCGTGATGAGTTCGGCTCACCGCGATCTGGTGATCGCCGTCATCGTCTGCAGCCACCAGCTGCAAGTCGTAAGAAGCTCCGTTCTTATCCTTGAGACGCTCGCTGAGGCGTTGTAGCCATGGTTCCATAACCTTTTGATTATTAAGCGTTTTTTCATCAATCTGTGGCAGATATGACAGCTTTTCAAGCAGGCGCTTGTCATAGCGGCGAGCCAGCCGATCGATGATCGCGTTGACCTCCATGTATTTCCTGGCGAGCGCTTCGAGTTGCGGGCCCTTGATCGGCGGCGCCTCGGCACTGACATGCAAGGAAGCGTTTTCCAGCGCGATGCGTAGCATCTGGGCATCAAGCTCTTTGTCGTCCTTGACGTATCGCTCCTGCTTGCCCTTTTTCAATTTGTACAAAGGTGGCTGGGCAATATATACGTACCCGCGCTCGATCAGCTCGGGCATCTGCCGGTAAAAAAAGGTCAGCAGCAATGTACGAATATGCGAACCGTCGACATCGGCGTCGGTCATGATAATGATTTTGTGATAACGCAATTTTTCGATATCGAATTCGTCGCTGCCTATACCACACCCCAGAGCGGTAATCAGCGTCCCGATTTCGACCGACGACAGCATCTTGTCAAAACGAGCTTTTTCCACATTCAGAATTTTGCCCTTCAGCGGCAGGATCGCCTGGGTCCTGCGGTCACGCCCTTGTTTTGCGGAACCCCCCGCGGAATCACCCTCGACCAGGAATATTTCCGACAACGCCGGATCCTTTTCCTGGCAATCGGCCAGCTTGCCGGGGAGACCGGCGATATCCAGCACGCTCTTGCGGCGAGTCATTTCCCTGGCCTTTCTGGCGGCATCACGGGCCCGTGCCGCGTCGATAATCTTGCCGACTATCGCCTTGGCCTGTTGCGGATTTTCCTGCAGATAATCCTCCAGCACTTCACCCGTGACCGACTCCACTATTCCCTTGATCTCGGACGAGACCAGTTTGTCCTTGGTCTGTGACGAAAACTTCGGGTCCGGTACCTTGATCGACAAAACAGCCGCCATGCCCTCGCGCGCATCGTCACCAGTCGTGTTGACTTTTTCCTTGCGCGTCGCCGGCAAGGCTTCGATGTAATGGTTCATCGTCCGGGTCAGTGCGCTGCGAAACCCAGCCAGGTGTGTACCGCCATCGCGTTGCGGGATGTTATTGGTAAAACAAAGCATGTTCTCCTGGTAGGAGTCGTTCCATTGCATGGCGATTTCCACGTTTACGCCATCGCGCTCGCGCTGGAAATACGCGATACCTTCGTGGATCGGGGTCTTGTTCCGATTCAGATGCTCGACAAATGCCTTGATGCCGCCTTCGAATTCGAAAACATCGTTGAGTTCCTCGCGTTCATCGACCAACTCGATCCGGACGCCGGAATTGAGAAACGACAACTCACGAAGGCGGCGGGCCAGAATATCGTAGTCAAATTCAATATTGGTAAATATTTTGCTGCTCGGCCTGAAGCGCAGCGTGGTACCGGTACGATCGGTTTTCTCCATGGTTTTCATCGGTGCAAGCGGCTCACCCAGGCTGTATACCTGGCGATGCACATGACCATCGCGGCAAATTTCCAGTTCCAGGTGTTCGGACAACGCGTTGACCACGGAGACACCGACGCCGTGAAGCCCGCCGGAGACCTTGTAGGAGTTGTCGTCAAACTTACCGCCCGCATGCAGCACCGTCATGATGACTTCAGCGGCCGAACGCCCTTCTTCTGAGTGCTGGTCGACGGGGATGCCGCGACCATCATCCTCAACCGTTACCGATTCATCGGCGTGAATCGTGACCTTGATGCGGCTGCAATGACCGGCCAGCGCCTCGTCTACCGAGTTGTCCACCACCTCGAAAACCATGTGATGCAAACCGGTGCCATCGTCAGTATCGCCGATGTACATTCCCGGCCGTTTGCGGACCGCGTCCAGGCCCTTGAGAACCTTGATATTGGTGGCGTCGTAACTGTTTTCTTTTGTCATTGCCTTTATCCGAACCTAAACCTGATCATTGTACCACCTTTGACACCTTTCCCTGTTCCACGTGAAACCTTGCGAAATCACCTGAAACGCCCGCTATATCTGGCGCCAGCGCCGTGATTATCAACTGCAGATTGCGCTTTTGAATCGCCGTCATCAGCCTCTCCAGGTGCTCTCGATCGAGCTCTGCCACCGGGTCGTCTACCAGCAAAATACGGTCACTCACCACCGCGTTTTCCAGCACATCGAGCTGGCCGATGAGTAGCGCACTGGCCAGCATTTTTTGTTGCCCGCGCGACACCCGGTTTTTTGCCACTTTTCCGGAAAACCGCACGACCAGATCGGCCCGATGCGGGCCAACCTGGGTGGCATGGTGTTGACGGTCCCGCAACCAGGATTTATCCAGCGCCTCCTGAAACCCGCAATCTCTACCCCAACCCGGGCTGAGTTCCAGTTCCAGCGTGTCGCCCAGCAATTCCTCTGCACAAGCTGCTACCGCTGGCTTAAGGGCTTGAATTTGCCTCGTTCTCGCGTCATGAATCAGGTTTCCCGCCTCTACCAGCGCGATTTCCCACGGTTTGGCAGCCTTGCGGTCGCCGTTTTGTCTCAACACGGCGTTTCTTTGCCGCAACGCCCGCTGATAGCGGCGCCAAATCTCCAGAAAACCAGGTTCCACGTGGAACACGCCCCAATCCAAGAACCGCCTGCGCCGCGCTGGCCCTTCTTCCAGTAACTTGTGAATATCCGGGTCGATAACTTGCACCGGCAGTGCTTGTGCCAGCTCTGCCAAGCTGCCAACAGGTTCTCCGCCGATTCTGGCTTCGGTCTTACTACGCGAGCACCGTACCCCCAACGATGTTTCACGTGAAACATCGCGAATCCGCCCCGTGACTACGCACTCCGCTGCCCCGTCTTGAACCAGTTGATCCAGATATGCGGTTCGAAAAGACCGCGCACGACTCAGGAAAAAAACCGCTTCCAGCAAGCTGGTCTTACCCGAGGCATTGGGTCCACTAATCAGATTGCCAACCGGGTTGAGTTCCAGCTCGACGTTGGTCAGACATCTGAACCCCTGGATTTTCAAATTTTCCAGGGCCATCGCCTCGCTCAGAGCCGCATCGGCATAACCACGTATTTGCAGCTCTTTGAACCGGGTTCCGTGATCAAACAGCTACTGTTGGAATCGATCAATCCCACTTCAACCTGATCGCTATCGACAGCAGAGAGCGCATCCAGCAGATAATTCACATTGAAGCCAATCTCGAGGTCTTCACCACTGTATTTCACCGCCACTTCCTCTTCGGCTTCTTCCTGCTCCGGGTTGTGTGCCAGAATTCGAATACTGTTGCCTTTCACGTCCAGACGAATCCCCCGATATTTCTCATTGGACAGAATCGCCGCACGATGCAAGGCCTGTTTCAGAATCTCGCGGTCCCCGGTCAACGGGCTGCTCTTTGCGCTCGGGATCACCCGACGATAATCCGGGAAACGACCATCGATCAATTTTGAGGTAAAACGAATCGAACCAACTTGCGCACGGATATGGTTGCTGCCGATCTCCAGACTGATATCTCCTTCTCCGCCAAGCAATCGAAGTAGTTCAAGCACACCCTTCCGCGGAACGATAACCTGGTGTTCACCCTTGCACGCTTCCTTCAAGTTGACTTCACACAGCGCCAGCCGGTGGCCGTCGGTTGCAACTGCGCGCAACGTCTTCTCCGCAGCCTCTAGCAGTATGCCGTTCAGGTAATAACGAACATCCTGCTGAGCCATGGAGAACTGGGTTTTTTCCAACAGCCGGTGAGCGTCTTTCTCGCTGATGGAAAGCGTAACCTGTGCATCGATGTCATCGATGACCGGGAATTCGGCCGCCGGCAAAGTCGACAGCGTAAAACGACTGCGTCCCGAGCGAATCTGGACCCTGTCACCGTCCAGCATCAGGCTGATTTTCACAGCCGCCGGCAAAGCCCGAAAAATATCGAGCAGTTTCCGGCCAGGAACAGTGATTTCTCCATCCTGTTTAACATTAATTTTACTGCTGGCCACCAGTTCAACTTCGAGGTCCGTCGCCGTTACTGACAAATGGCCGTCTTTGGCGACGAGCAAAACGTTGCTCAGGATTGGCATGGTTTGGCGTCTCTCGACGACACCGATTACCGCTTGCAATGGTTCGATAAATATTTCTCTTTGAGCACTAAGCTTCATTTGCCCACCTTCTTAATAATATTAAATATATATAAGATTATTATTATTATTAGCCCCCCTGTGTTTCTGTGGAAAGCTTTAAAACTTGTTGTATTTCAATATGTTATAAAGGATTTCTCTGTGTAGAATCAGTGGTTATCCATAGCTGTTTTCTGTGCATGGTTTGGGGATAAGCAAGCTTTCTGTTTTCGTCAACACTTTACTCACATCAACTGTTCATGGTTCTCAACAGGTTTTGATAATCTTCCCCAATCCGATTTTCCGACTCACGCAACTGCTTGATTTTTCGGCACGCATGCAAGACGGTGGTGTGGTCACGACCCCCGAAAAGATCCCCGATCTCCGGTAAACTGTGGCTGGTCAATTCCTTGGCGAGGCTCATCGCAATCTGCCTTGGCCTGGCGATCGAACGGCTGCGCCGTTTGGACAGCATGTCGGCGAGGCGAATCTTGTAATACTCCGCGACAATTTTCTGGATGTTTTCTACAGTGACCAGTTTTTCCTGTACGGCCAGCAGGTCACGTAGCGCATCGCGGGTAAATTCCAGGGTGATCGGTTGACCGGTAAACCTTGAGTTTGCCGCGACGCGGCGCAACGCGCCCTCAAGCTCGCGAACATTGGAACGAATTCGCCGGGCAATAAAAAACGCGACTTCTTCCGGTAAATCAACGCTCTCCAGAGCCGCTTTGCTCATCAGGATTGCAACACTGGTTTCCAGTTCCGGTGGTTCGATGGCGACCGTCAAACCCCAGCCAAATCGCGATTTGAGTCTCTCTTCGAGACCGGAGACCTCCTTGGGGTACCGGTCGCAGGTCAGGATTATCTGGTGCTGCCCCTCGAGCAGGGCATTGAAGGTATGGAAAAACTCTTCCTGAGATCGCTCCTTGCCGGCGAAGAACTGAATGTCATCGATAAGCAGGGTATTGAGCGACCGGTAGGCACGTTTGAATTGATTGATGCGGTTATGCTGCAGCGCTTTGACCATATCCCCGACAAACCTTTCGGAATGAACATACGCCACCCTGGCACTGGGATTGGCAGCGATGACGGCGTTTCCAATCGCATGCATGAGGTGGGTCTTGCCAAGACCGACACCGCCGTAGATCAGCAACGGGTTGTATGCACGACCTACATTAGCGGCAACCTGAATAGCGGCGGCCTTGGCCAATTGGTTACTTTTGCCCTCGACAAAAGTCTCGAAGGTGTAATCACCGTTCAGGCGGCTGCCAAGCGTTGGTATCATCGGTCGCTGTGGCGCTAGCCTGCCACCAACGGAACCGGGTTTTTCGGCAGGGATCGTCTGCGACCTGCTGCCAACGCTGAGGATTACCTGCGGACAGTTATCGGGTTGGCTTTCCCGTAGGATTTCCTGGATTCTCTCGATGAAATGGGTGTTTACCCAGTCGACGACAAAACGATTCGGCGCCAGGAGTTGTAAATCGCCGTTTGTCTCGATTGCCTGCAGGGG